>CAZTHV010000213.1:2685-5850 GCA_964613165.1 uncultured Marmoricola sp. | reverse complement strand
GGCGCTCCGGGCGGCGGTCGCCCGGCTGCGCCGTGCCGTTGCCGCCGTGGGCGTTGACGAAGAGCTCCGGCCCGGACCAGGTCCGCAGCGAGCGGACCAGCTCGACCAGCACCAGTGTCAGCGTCTCGGTGCCGATCGAGGTCGTGCCGGGGAAGGACTGGTGCTCGCCGCTGGAGCCGAAGACGACCGGCGGGGTGGCCAGCGCACCGAGCCGGATGGCCGTGGCCGTCGCGACCGCCTCGGCGATGACCGAGTCGGTGTCCAAGGGCAGGTGCGGGCCGTGCTGCTCGATCGAGCCGACCGGGACCAGCACCGGGGCGCCACGCTCGACCTCGGGCCAGGTCGCGGAGTGCAGCGAGGTCACGGCGGTGCTCAGCTCCGTACCGGGACGCCCAGCACGCGGTGGAAGCCGTCGGGCACGAGGATGTCGTCCGCGGTCAGCTCCTCGATGCCGGAGACCCCGAGGCCCAGCAGGGTGGAGTCGATCCCGCCGCGGAGCAGGTCCAGCACGTTCTCCACCCCGGCCTGGCCGTTGGCCGCCAGACCCCACAGGTAGGCGCGTCCGATCATCACCGCGCGGGCGCCGAGTGCCAGTGCCTTGACGACGTCCGAGCCCCGGCGTACGCCGCCGTCCATGACCACCTCGATCTGGGAGCCGACGGCGTCGGCGACCGGCTTGACCATCCGGATCGCCGCCGGGGTGCCGTCCAGGTTGTTGCCGCCGTGGTTCGAGACCGAGATGGCGCTGACCCCGCAGTCGACCGCTCGCAGTGCGTCATCCACCCGGCACACGCCCTTGAGCATGAAGGGCCGGCCTCCCGAGTCGCCGCCGAGCTGCGACCACTGCTCGCGCATCCAGGCGACATCGTCCCAGGAGGGCGGCGGCGTGGTCATCCACTCGTAGTAGGCGCCGAAGAAGGTGGGGGCGGCGCCCGGCCGACCGTCCGGGCCCGGCGGTGCCAGGTTGGGGGCGGTCAGGTCGGGGAAGCCGCCGGACCGGGCGAACTGGTAGATCCAGCGTGGTCGCCGGATCACCTGGGGTGCCAGCCGCGCCATCGCGCGCAGGTCCACCTTCTCGGGGATCTCCGGGCTGCCCCAGTCGCGGCCGACCGAGAACGACCAGTCCAAGGTGGCGATCAGTCCGACCGCACCGGCCTCGTGGGCCCGTCGCATCCGCTCGATCATCACGTCGCGGTCGCCGGTCCAGTACATCTGGAAGAAGGTCGGTGCCCCGGCCGCGGTGACCTCCTCGATCGACCTGCTGGCGAAGTTGGACAGGCCCATCACGGTGCCCCGGGCGGCGGCGGCGCGGGCCACGGCCACCTCGCCGTCGGGGTGGACGGCCTGGACGCCGGTCGGCGAGATCACCACCGGCAGGGAGATCTCCTGTCCCATCAGGCTGGTCGCCATGGTCCGCTCGGCACGGTTCCCGGCCACGTGCGGCGCCAGGCCGATCTCGGTGAAGGCGGCCTGGTTGTCCGCGACGCTCTGTCCCCGCTCCGAGCCGGCGACCAGCGCGCCGTACACCGGCTTGGGCAGCCGCTTGCGGGCGCGCTCCTGGGCGACCGCGACCGACTCGAACCAAGGGTTCTGCTTCCAGGGATTCTCCAGCTTGGGCACGGATGTCCTTCTCTTACTGGCTCGGGTCGAAGCCGGCCAAGGGGCTCTCCGCGCAGGCGCTGACCGGTGGCCGGTCGCCAGGAGAGGGCACCGTGGGCCGGCGGCGCTGCAGGGTGAGCATCACCGGCTCGTTGCGGGACGGGTTCGGCCTGGAGTGGTCCTGGCTGGCCGGCGGGATCACCCGGTCGGCCGCGAGCGCGGCCTCGCCGTACCCCTGGACGCACTCGGGATCCGGACCGTCCAGCGGGAGCCCGGTGAAGAATTTCGCCGCCATGCAGCCGCCGCGGCAGCTGTCGTAGTGGGCGCAGCTGGAGCAGGCACCGCCGGTCTGCGGCGAGCGCAGGTCGGCGAAGAGCGCGGAGTCCTGCCAGACGCGCTGGAAGCCGCCGCCGGTGAGCACGTTGCCGGCCAGGAACTGGTCGTGGATCGCGAACGGGCAGGCGTAGACGTCGCCGATCGGGTCGATCAGGCAGACCACCCGCCCCGCACCACAGAGGTTGAGGCCGGGCAGTGCCTCGCCGAAGGCGGCGAGGTGGAAGAACGAGTCGCCGGTGAGGACCTTGTCGCCGTGGGCCAGCAGCCAGTCGTAGAGCTGGCGCTGCTGCTCCGGGAGCGGGTGCAGCTCGTCCCAGACGTCGGCGCCGCGGCCGCTGGGCCGCAGCCGGGTGAGGCGCAAGGTGGCGCCGAAGCGGTCGGCGAGCGCCTTGAACTCGTCGAGCTGGCCGATGTTCTGCCGGGTGCAGACGACGCTGATCTTGGCGTCGGCGAAGCCGGCGTCCTGGAGGTTCTGCAGCGCCCGCAGCGCGGTGTCGAACGACCCGGGTCCGCGGACGTAGTCGTTCACCTCCGCGGTCGCGCCGTCCAGGGAGACCTGGACGTCGACGTAGCCACCACAGGCAGGCGAGGCCAAAAAGGCCGCCCGCTCGGGGGTGATCCGCACGCCGTTGGTGGAGAACTTCACGCCCACCTGGTGGTCCACGGCGTAGCGCAGCAGGTGCCAGAAGTCGGGGCGGATGGTCGGCTCGCCACCTCCGATGTTGACGTAGAAGACCTGCATCCGCTGCAGCTCGTCGATGACCGCCTCGCACTGCCCGGTGGTCAGCTCACGGGGATCGCGCCGGCCGCTGCTGGACAGGCAGTGCGCGCACTCCAGGTTGCAGGCGTAGGTGAGCTCCCAGGTCAGGCAGATCGGCGCGTCCAGGCCCAGCTCGAACTGCTGGACCAGCGAGCCGGTGATGGGCCGCGCGGGTCGCTCTGGGGCGAGAGTCATGGGGTGTCCTTCCCGGCGCTGGGCCGGATCACGGGCCGGATCATGTCCGTGGCGGCGAGGCCGCGGAGCGCGTCGGCGTACGCCGGGTGCTGCGGCTCGGGTACGCCGCTCGCGACCAGCGCCGAGCGGACGTCGTCGTGGTCGGCGAGCGAGCGGACCAGGGCGACCAGCTCGGGCCGCTTCAGGAAGGTCAGCTTGCGGTTGCCGAAGTGGTACGCGAGCGCCCCGAAGGGCTCGGGGCGCAACGCGACGGAGGGCGACAAGGCCCAGGCCTC
>CAZTHV010000213.1:0-2675 GCA_964613165.1 uncultured Marmoricola sp. | reverse complement strand
GAGGATCGACACGATCAGTAGACGCCGCACATGCCGTCGATCGAGACCTCCTCGATCAGGTCGGCGGCGACCACGTCGGACTCGGCCGTGCTCGGGGTGCTCTCGGGGCTCATCGATGCTCCTCACTGATGGGTGACCGGGACCACACCATAGTTGCACTCAGTGCAGGAAGGCAAGGGTCCGATAGATTCCCGGCACCATGGGCGGACAGCGTGAGGGTGCGGCGCGACGGTCGACGACCGGCCGGCCGGAGGCGACCAGCCATGCCGAGATCGAGCAGGCGGCGTTCGAGCTCTTCGCCGATCGTGGTTTCGACGGCACCACCCTGGACGACATCGCCCGGCGCGTGGGTGTCGGCAGGCGGACGCTGTTTCGCTACTACGCCTCCAAGAACGACATTCCCTGGGGACAGTTCGACCGGACCCTCGACGACTTCCGGGATCTGCTGGCGCAGATGCCGGAGGACGTGCCGCTCGCGGAGGCGGTGCAGCGTGGAGTCCTGGCCTTCAACGAGTTCCCCGCCGACGCCGTCCCGTCGCACCGCGACCGGATGAGCCTGATCCTCACCACGCCGGCACTGCAGGCCCACTCGATGCTGCGATACGCCGAGTGGCGCGCGGTCATCGCCGAGTACGTCGCCCGACGCATCGGCCTCACTCCGGGCGACGTGCTGCCGCGAGTGGCCGGTCATGTCGCTCTCGCGCTGGCGCTCACGGCGTACGAGCGGTGGCTGGAGCGCCCGGAGGCGGACCTGCGTGCCCTGCTCGTGGAGAGCCTCGCGGCACTCCGCGCCTACCTGGCCCGGCCCTAGCCGCCCCGCCGGCGGCATCCGGGCCCGGCCCCCGGGAGAGCCGCGTTTGGCAGGATTTAGTTGGACGTCCTAGTATTTAGTTGGACGTCCTAGTTTCCTGGAGCTGAAGGCAGAGCATGAACCAGTTGCATCGACCGACTCATCCCGTGCGGCTCGTGACGGCGTCGAGTCTCTTCGACGGACACGACGCGTCGATCAACATCATGCGGCGGATCTTCCAGTCGCAGGGGTGCGAGGTGATCCACCTGGGCCACAACCGCTCGGTCCAGGAGGTGGTCGACGCCGCCGTCGAGGAGGACGTGCAGGGCGTCGCGGTCTCGTCGTACCAGGGCGGGCACGTCGAGTACTTCGAGTACCTGGTGGAGCTGCTGCGTGCCCAGGGCGCGGGGCACATCAAGGTCGTCGGCGGTGGCGGCGGGGTGATCGTGCGGGACGAGATCGAGCGGCTGCGCGCGTCCGGCGTGATGATCTTCTCCCCCGAGGACGGACAGCGCATGGGGTTGCCGGGCATGGTGAACTCCGTCGTCCGGGAGTGCGACTTCGACCTGTGGGACGAGCGGGCGGTCGCCGCCGAGCAGGTGCTCAGTGGCGACCGGGCGGCGGTGGCGCGTGCGATCACCGGAGTGGAGACGGGCCGGCTGCCCTCCGGCCTCCTGGAGGAGCTGCGGGGTGCCGCGCGCGCGAGCGGAGTTCCCGTCCTGGGGATCACCGGCACCGGGGGCTCCGGCAAGTCGTCGTTGACCGACGAGCTGATCCGCCGGCTGCGGGTCGATCAGCAGGACAAGCTCCGAATCGCCGTGATCGCGGTCGACCCGACGCGACGCAAGGGCGGCGGCGCGCTGCTGGGCGACCGGATCCGGATGAACTCTCTGGACGGCAACCGGATCGTCTTCCGCTCCCTGGCGACCCGGGGGGCGCACGAGCTGCCCGAGTCGCTCGCCGACGTCATCGGCGTCACCAAGGCCGCGGGCTTCGACCTGGTGATCGTCGAGACGCCCGGCATCGGCCAGGGCGACGCGGCGATCACCCCGTTCGTCGACGTCGCGATGTACGTGATGACGCCGGAGTTCGGGGACGCGTCGCAGCTGGAGAAGATCGACATGCTCGACTTCGCCGACGTCGTGGCGATCAACAAGTTCGAGCGTCGCGGCGGGATGGACGCACTCCGCGACGTGGGCCGGCAGCTGGTTCGCAACCGCGAGGCGTTCGGCAAGCGGCCGGACGAGATGCCCGTCTTCGGCACGTCGGCGGCGACGTTCAACGACGACGGCGTGACGGCCCTCTACCAGGAGCTGATGCGCCTGCTCGGTGGGGTGGGCCTGCAGGTGGAGGATGGCGTCCTTCCTCCCGTGGAGGGGCGGCACTCGACGCAGATCCAGCAGGTGCTGCCGGGCGATCGGGTCCGCTATCTCGCCGAGATCGGCGCCACGGTACGCGGCTACCACGAGCGCACCGAGGAGCTGGAGAGCGAGGCCCGCCGGGTGCAGCGACTGGAGGCCGTGGCCGCCGAGCTCGCCGGTGAGGCCGCCGACCCGGCCGCTGCCGAGGGGGTAGGGGCGCTGCTGGAGCGGGCGCGCAAGGAGCTGCCCGTCCAGGTGGCCGACGAGATCACCGGGTGGCCCGAGACCATGCGCGAGTACGCCGCACTGCCGGGGCGTGAGTCGCTGTCGGGCAATGCGATCCCCAAGGTGGCGCTCCCGGCGTACGCCGACCATGGTGAGCTGGTCCGGTTCTGGCGGCGCGAGAACCTGCCGGGTCGCTTCCCCTTCACCGCCGGGGTGTTCCCGTTCAAGCGGGAGGGCGAGGACCCGGCGCGGATGTTCGCCGGCGAGGGTGACCCGGCGCGCACCAACCGGCGCTTCAA
>CAZTHV010000212.1:1386-5874 GCA_964613165.1 uncultured Marmoricola sp. | reverse complement strand
CGGTCGGGCCGGAATGGACCGCACCGAGCTGCTCGAGCTGCTGCAGGGCGATGCTCAGGCGGCGTACGAGCGGCGTGAGGCCGAGATCTCCTCGGAGGTGATGCGGGAGCTGGAGCGGCGTGTGCTGCTCTCGGTCCTGGACCGCAAGTGGCGCGAGCATCTCTACGAGATGGACTACCTGCGCGAGGGCATCGGGCTGCGCGCCTACTCCCAGCGCGACCCCCTGGTGGAGTACCAGCGTGAGGGCTTCGACATGTTCAACGCGATGAAGGAGGGCATCCGCGAGGAGACGGTCGGCTTCCTGTTCAACCTGGAGGTCCAGGTCGAGGAGGAGGATGAGGAGATCCCCGAGGGGATGGAGATCGAGCCGGGCCACGAGGACCACGACCACCCGCCGATCTTCCGCCCGATCGGCTCCGGCGAGGCCGAGGCGCATGCCCCGGCGTTCACGGCCAAGGGCCTGACCACGCCGACGGTGCCGCAGAACCTCACCTACGCCGGCCCGAGCGAGGGCGGCGAGACCGAGGTCAAGGGGACGACGGTGACCAACGCCGACGATCCCTTCGCCAGGGTCAGCCGCAACGCGAAGTGTCCCTGCGGCTCGGGCAAGAAGTACAAGCAGTGCCACGGAGCCCCCGGGGGCCCCACCGGCCTCACCACCAGGGTCAACGGCTGACGTAGGCGGCGAGCGCCTCGCGCACCACGTCGCTCAGGCGCTTGCCCTCGTCCCGCGCACGACCACGCAGCCGGTCGTGGACCTCACTCGGGACGCGCACCGAGATCTGTGGCGAGCGGCCGTCGGTGGACGAGAGTGATGGCCGGCCGCGGCGGTTCGCCCGCGCGATCTCCTCGGCGTCCAGGTCGATCGCGCCGCCGTCGATGTATCGGGTCATCTCTCATCGTCTCCGTAACGCGACCGGGCGACGCGCGCTCTGCGAGAAGCGTACGTTCACGATCCGGCACCTTTCCAGTTTATGTCGTGCAAAATCTGTGGCGCCGGCTCATCCGAACTCCAGCGCCGTGCAGCGCCATTGACCCTCGTCCTCCTCGATCCGGATCGCGATGGCGCGGGAGCGCTCGCCGTGGCGCACGTGGATGGACAGCTCCGCGACGCCGGTGTCGGGCCGGGAGATGTGCACGCTCCGCACGACAGCCCGGGCGCGGTGGCTGCGCTCGCCGGCAGGATGGACGCGATGGAGGGCCCGGCTTCGCGTCAGGAGGTCGTGGTAGACCTCCGGGCTGGTCCAGCGGATCAGCTGCTGGGGCCCGCGGTCGCCGGAGATGACCTCGACGATGGCCTGGGCGAACCTGGTCGCGAACCCCTCCAGCCCCGGATCACGGCCGGTCACGAGCGCCAGCTGTGGTCGCGGAGGAAGATCGGGACTGCGACCGAACTCCAGTGCCAGCGCGGTCTGCAGGTCGCTGACCGTCGCCACCGGACGGTCGGGCGGCGCCAGGCGGGTGACCGTGGCGACCCCGGGCCGCCGGGCCGGTGGCCGGCGGGGTGGGTCGATGCTCCTCGGGTAGCTCATCGGGTCCTCGGGTGGGGTGAGGGGAGCCGCAGCTCCAGGCCGGGATGGATCAGGTCCGGGTCGGCCCCGATGCGGACCCGATTGACGCGATGGACAGCGGCGACGTACGCCGCGACGTCGAGTGGACTCGCCCGCGGACCGAGCCGCGCCCGGGCGATCCGCCACAGGGAGTCCCCGGCCCGGACCCGGTAGCGGGTGGCCGGCGATCGAGGCGGCCGGCTCGCCGGCACGCGGAGTCGAGGCGCGTCGACCGTGCGGTCGGGCAGCGGCAGCCCCTCCAGCGATCGGGTCAGCGGTGTGCCGACCGGCTCCGCGTGTGCCGGCGCGGCGCCGAGCGCGACCAGCATCGCGCCGACCAGCGCGACCCGCCATCGCTCCGGGCAGCCGAGCAGCCGAGCCGGCCGCAGCCGTCCCTCGGACGCCGCCTCCAGGAGCAGGCAGCCGAGCAGGAGCAGCATCCAGCACACGGCTCCGGCCAGCGCAATCACCGCGGCATGGCTGAGAAGCAGGTCGAAGGACATGGCGAACCTTTATGTTTGCGTCTGTTTGCGTCATGTAACGCCCGAATGAAACATGTGTCAATCGTTTATCCACAGGTGTTCCCGGTCGGGGGTGCGCGGGAGTAGCGTGCCGCCATGGCCGACCGGCGCGACGACAACGACGAGGGCGAGGACCACGGCGACCCCGGGGACTCGGTGCGCGCCCTGCTGTCCGACGTCGAGGGGCAGGCAGAGGGGCTCTACCTCGCGGACCGCGAGATCGAGGTCGCCGAGCTGACCCGGGCGCAGTACGCCGAGGTGACGCTGACGGCCCGCCTGTACGCCGCCCTGGGCTCGAGCCTGCGGGTCCGCCTGGCCGGGGACGGAGGCCCCGCGCTGGACGGCATCGTCGAGGACGCCGGGCAGGGCTGGTTCACGCTGCTGGTCCGCTCCGGCAGCCGGGCGACGACGTGGGTCGTCGCGGTCTCGGGCGTCGTCGAGCTGGCCGGACTGGTGGACGCCGCGGTACCCGATACGGCGCGCCCCGCGGCCGCCCGCCTCTCGATCCGCGCTGCCCTGCGGCCGTACGCGGAGGAGGGGGACCGGGTCGCGCTGCGGCTCCTGACCGGCGGCGTCCGCCAGGGCCGGCTGGTCCGCGTCGGCGCGGACTTCGTCGAGCTGCTGATGGAGGGCCGCGGGGAGACCGTCGTCGTGCCGCTGGACGCGGTCGCAGCGGTGGGAGTGGAGACGTGAGTCCGGGGTCGGAGGTGGCGCTCAGCAGGCGCTCGCCCTCTCCGCGCGACCTCTCAGTCGGTCTCTCGATCGGTGGAGCGCTCGTCGATGTAGGGATGCTCGTCGAAGAACCGCTCGGTGGCCTCGTAGGCGCGCTCGATGTAGGCCTCGAGCTCGGAGGCCTCCACCCGCAGCTGGCCACGGCCGCCGATCTTGATCGCCTTGAGCTCCTTGCGGCGGACCAGGGCGTACACCTGAGCACCGGAGATGTTGAGGATCTCGGCGACATCGGCGAGCTGCAGGAACCGTGGACCGGCTGGCATGGGCACCACTGTGCCACCGGTTGCCTCCTGTGGCGAGCCGATGGGCTCAGCTGCCTGTGGATCGCCCCATCAGCACCACGACCATCAGCACCATGAGTGGAGGCCCGCCGATGACTCGCACCGACCGCGAGAGCCAGAGCCAGATCCCGAGCCCGCAGCCGGCCCGCCGGTTCCGGCCACCCGGCTGGCGAGACCCCCGCCTGGTCGCCGGCCTGGCACTCGTCGCGGTCTGCGTGCTGGCCGGCGGCTGGCTGATGGCCGGGGCCGACGACACCGAGCCGGTCTGGGCGCTGCGCCGGGACCTGCCGGCGGGCGCCGCGGTGACCACCGGCGACCTGCGGACGGTCCAGGCCCGGCTGCCCGGGGACACCCGAGAGCGCTACTACCCGGGCGACCTGGCACCGGAGACCGGCCGGCTGGCGCGAGAGATGAGAGCCGGGGAGCTGCTGGCCCGCTCGGCGCTCGCCGATGCGGGCACGGAGGATCTGGTCGAGGTTCCGGTGAGCGTCGCCGCCGAGGACCTGCCCCGGTCGGTGCGACCGGGGTCGATGGTCGACGTCTGGGTGACGGCCAGCGGCGACCAGAGAGCACGGCTGGCTCTCGAGGGCACGAGCGTGGTGGCGGTCTCGGGCGCGACGACCAGCCTGGCACCACAGAGCACCCGGCAGGTGCTCCTCGGCGTGCCGGCCGCCGAGGCCGACCGGCTCGGCGACGCGCTCGGCTCGCTCGCCGAGGGCCGTGTGGTCGTCGTACGACGGGCGGGACCGTGACCGGGTCCCGGCCGTGCGTGCTGGTCCTGGCCGGCGGTGCCGCCTGGGAGTCGGCCGTGCTGCCCGCCCTCGGCGATGCGGGCATGGTGGTGCTCCGGCGCTGCGTCGACGTCGTGGACCTCGTCTCGACCGCCTCCACCCGGCAGGCGGGCGCCGCCGTGGTGGACGGCGGTCTGCCACAGCTCGACGCGGAGATCCTCGACGCGCTCGACCGGCACGAGGTCTCCGTGGTGGCAGTGCTCCAGGCGGGCGCCGACACCGCCCGCCTGGACCGGCTGGGTGTGGCCGTCTGCGTGCCGCCTGACCCGGGCGCGGTGGTGGCCGCGGTCGAGGGTCTGGCGCGGCGTGACCCCGGTCCCGGCCCGGTCGATCCCGCCGACGACCGGACCCCCGCGGGCCGCACGGTCGCGGTCTGGGGCCCGGCGGGCGCGCCAGGCCGGAGCACCGTGGCCGTCGGATTGGCGGCGGTCCATGCGGCCGGTGGGGCCCGGGTGACTCTGGTCGACGCCGACCCCTACGCCGGGACGGTCGCCCAGCAGCTCGGTGTGCTCGAGGAGGTCTCCGGGCTGCTCGTCGCGGCTCGGTCCGCCAATGCCGGCACCCTCGACGCGCAAGCGCTCGGTGGTGCGGTCCGGCGCGTCGGCGAGCGGCT
>CAZTHV010000212.1:0-1376 GCA_964613165.1 uncultured Marmoricola sp. | reverse complement strand
CGTCCTCACCGGGCTGCCCCGCGCCGACCGCCGGGCCGAGGTCCGGCCCGGGGTGATGCCGCGGGTGCTGCGGACCGCGGCGCACTGGGGTGACGTGGTCGTGGACACCGGCTTCTGCCTGGAGGAGGGCGGCCGGGACCAGATGACCGTCGAGTCGGTGACCGCGGCCGATGAGGTGGTGGTCGTCGGCCGGGCCGAGCCGGCGGGTTTGGCTCGGCTGGCCCGCGCCCTGGTGGACCTCGGTGAGCTGGTGCCAGGGATCGTGCCGCACGTGGTGGTCAACCGGATGCGGTCGTCGCTGGGCTGGAGTGAGGGTGACGTGGTCGGGATGGTCCGCGACTACGTGCGCCCGGCCGGCATCCATCTGCTCCCCGACGACCGAGGCACGCTGGACCGGGCCGCGGTGTCGGGCCGGTCCATCGCCGAGCTGGGCGACTCGCCGATCCGCGCTGCCCTGATCCGGCTGGCCGCTGAGGTCTACGCCCCGAAGAGCAGGTAGAGCCCGGTGCTGGTGTAGAGCACCATGATGACCAGCAGGCCGAGCTGCCCGGTGACCTGGTGCCGGCGAGGGAGCAGCGAGAGCGCTCGGTCATGCGCGGCGACCACGCCGACCACGTGGCCGGTGACCACCGCCAGCACCTTGATGACGGCCAGCACCGACGGGTGGTAGGAGAGCCAGCGGTTCACCGCCCAGTTGGCGGTGCCGAGCAGGTTGGACCCGTTGGCCATCGGGTCGCTGAGCTGGATCAGGGTGGCCTGGCCCTGCTCGACGAAGAAGCTCAGGTAGTGAGCGGTCATATAGCCGACGATGATCGGGATCACCGAGTGGGCGAAGAGCGCGGGAAGCGCGCGCCGGTGGCCCGCCTCCGGATGGCCGCGGTCGACGCCGGTGGTCATCGTGGCGACGGCGAAGCTGAGGCCCACCGCGAGGGAGAAGGCCAGCAGCGCCGTGGTGTTGACCAGCTCGGTGTCCATCGAGAGCCGGTTGAGGAACCGGATCCAGGCGACGGTGTCCCTGGTGGAGTCGAACGCCGTCGATCCGAAGAGCACGGCGACGACGGCGACCAGCCCGGATCGCGGCGTCACGGTGGCCAGGTTGGCCAGCGGGCTGCGCCACGCCAGGGTTCCGTCGCGGCGGCGGGCCCACGGCGACAGCTTGGCCAGCAGGTCGGAGTAGACCTCGAACGGATCGGCGCGCGCCAGCCAGCGTTCGCCGAACAGCGCGCCGCCGACCAGCATCGCGGCGAGGTACGACGCGATCCAGAGTCGCACCGGGCCGAGGTAGACCTGTCCGGGGTGGACCAGCTCCAGCCAGACGAAGGCGAACAGGCCGATCGCCGCGGGCCAGTAGCCCAGTCGCTCGGGGTAGGCGAGCA
>CAZTHV010000211.1:4917-5876 GCA_964613165.1 uncultured Marmoricola sp. | reverse complement strand
GCCGTTGGTGATGTCGACGATGTGCACCAGCTCGCCGGGGAGGATATCGGCGGCGTCGAGGAGGTCCTCGTCGACGGTCACCGAGCCGACGTAGTGCAGGTCCGCCTGGGTGACGGTCGCGCGGTGGATCTTGCCGTTCATCATGGTGCGGAGCATCAGGGCATGCCTCCTAGATCGAGGGCGACATTGTCGATCAGCCTGGTGGCGCCGACCTGCGCGGCGATCAGCAGCCGCGCGGGTCCGGTCGCAGGGGCCGGGCCGAGGCCGGGGTCGGTGAGCTCGAGGTAGTCCAGGTCCACCCCGGGCGTCGTACGCAGCTCGGTGTGCGCTCCGTCCAGGACGACCTCGGCGCCGCGGGCGGCGTCCTCACGAGCGCGGAGGAGCGCGCGGGACAGCACCGCCGCACGGTGGCGCTCGCCCTGGTCCAGGTAGCGGTTGCGGCTGGACAGCGCGAGGCCGTCGGGCTCGCGGACGGTCTCGGCCCCGACGATCTCCACGCCCAGGCAGAGCTCGGTCGCCATCTGCCGGATCAGGACGAGCTGCTGGTAGTCCTTCTCGCCGAAGACGGCGACGTCGGGACGGACCAGGCCGAGGAGCTTGGCGACCACGGTGAGCACGCCGCGGAAGTGGGTCGGGCGCGTCCGGCCTTCGAGGACGCCGCCCAGCGGACCCGGGTCGACGGTGACGCCGGCCGGCCGCTCGGGGTCGAAGGGACCGGAGGGATAGACCTCCGCCACGCTCGGCGCGAACACGACGTCCACTCCCTCGCGCGCGCAGAGCTCGCGGTCCTCCTCCAGTGTGCGCGGGTAGCGGTCGAGGTCCTCACCGGCCGCGAACTGCGTCGGATTGACGAAGACGGAGACCACCACCAGGCCGCCGGCGCCGGCGTCCTCGCGGGCCCGGCGCATCAGCGCGGCATGCCCCTCGTGGAGGGCGCCCATGGTCGGCACCAGGACGAC
>CAZTHV010000211.1:0-4907 GCA_964613165.1 uncultured Marmoricola sp. | reverse complement strand
CGTGCGCTTGACCTCGTCCGCACGGGCTTCGTCCCCGCCGACGGCGCGCGCCAGCGGCACGACCGCCAGGCCGAAGACGAGGACATTGATGACCAGCACCGTCGCGAGCGGCACCAGGACGACCCGGCCCGTCCGGGCCGTCAGGGTCGCCCGGAGCTCTTCGCGGTCGCCCGCGAGCACCGGCGAGGTCGTCACTGCCGACCGGACCGGTCCGGAGCAGGCGTCTCGACCGCCGCGAGAGCCGCGTCGAGGACGAGGAGCAGCTCGTGCGCGCGGATCGGCGGCAGCCGGCCGTCCAGCGCCGCCCGGTCCGCGGTGGCCTTCGCCATGGCGACGTACGACGGGATGGTGGCCGGCGCGTGGTCGGCCAGGTCGGCCAGGTGCGCGGCGACCGTGTTGACGTCACCGCGGACGATCGGGCCGGTCAGCGCCGCGTCGCCCGAGGCGAGGGCGTTGTCCAGCGCGGCGGTCAGCAGCGGGCGCAGTGTCGCGGCCGGGTCCTCGGCCCCCGACGCGGTCAGCAGCTCCATGGCCTGGGCGACCAGGGTGATCAGGTGGTTGGCGCCGTGGGCAAGTCCGGCGTGGTAGAGGATCCGCTTGTCCTCGGGGACCCACATCGGCACGCCGCCGAGGTCGGCGACCAGGCTCTCGACGACGGCTCGGTCCTCGGCTCCGGCGGTGATCCCGAAGACGCAGCCGCGCAGCCGGTCCAGGTCGACGGCGGTGCCGGTGAAGGTCATCGCGGGATGCATCGCGATCGGGTGCGCCCCGATGGCGGCGGCTGCCAGCAGCACGGTCAGGCCGTGGCGGCCGGAGGTGTGCACGACGTACTGGCCCGGGCGGATCGCGCCGGCACCGACCAGCGTGCTGGCGACGTTCTCCAGCATGTCGTCGGGCACGGTCAGCAGGAGCAGGTCGCAGTCGCGGGCCACATCGGTCGGCTTGGCCATCGCAACGCCGGGGAGCAGCGCGGCAGCGCGCCCCTTGGACGCGTCGGACTCGCCGGCCACGGACACGACCTCGTGCCCGGCCGCGCGCAGCGCGGCTGCCAGCACGGCGCCGACACGGCCGGCACCCACAACCCCGATTCGGGTCATCGCAGCACTCGCCTTTCGTTCCAGCCCCTGGGCGGGTGCCGGACTACTTCGGACAACGTCGAATGTACGCCCGTGCTTCCGCGTACGTCACCGGCTGACCGGGGTGGGGTGAGTCACATGCCGGCGTCAGCCGCGGCGGACCCTGCCCAGAGCGCGGTGTCCCACGACCCGGAGCAGCTCCCGGCTGCTCGTCCGGTCCACGGTCGCCTGCTTGGCGGGCGCGGCCCTCCTGGTCCGCCTGGTCGCGAGCGACTCGACCGCGCCGGCGACCACGTCGACCGGGAGGCTCAGCGTCGCCGGGTCGACCGGGTCGGGGGCATGACCGGGCACTCGCAGATGCTCGGGATCGCCGATGACGCGGACTGGCAGCGCGGCGATCTCCGCGATCCGGCGCTCGCTGATCTCCTGGACGCGGGCGAACGCCCACCCGGGGAGGACCGCGCCACGGGGACCCGTCGCCGCTGCGGGCGACGTACGCTGCCGCAGCCCGCGGACCACCGAGCGGGAGAGCGCGAGCCGGTCGAGCGTGTCCCAGCCGCGCTCGGCCAGCGCGGCGTTGACCCTCCTGATCAGCTCGGCCTCGCTCCAGGTCAGGCTCTGGTTGGCCTGCCCCGGGTCGGTCTTGATCTGCAGGGTGCCCTCGGGCAGTCCCAGGAGGCGGGAGAACAGGGTGGTGAGCTGGCTGCGGTCGGAGTCGTCGGCCACGATCAGGGTGAACCGGTCCGGGCCGACCACTGCGGTCCACCGCTCGACCAGCGCGGCGGTGTCATGGCCCATCCAGACCTGCCAACGCTCCCGGTCGTGCGCCGGGTCGTCCGACAGCACCCGTCGGAGCCAGTCCTCGAAGGAGCCGAGGAAGCCGGCCCGGACCCGCTGCTGCCACTCCGAGGGGAGGTACTTGTCCAGGCGTCGGGCGACCGCGACCACGTGCACCGCGTCGCCGCCGAGCTCGTCCACGAGCAGCCGGGCCTGGTCGGCGTCCGCGCGGCCGTAGTTCTCATCGCTGACGCAGACTCGCAGGTCACCGGCGGCGCGCACCTCGGCGGCGAAGTCGTCCCACTCCTGCCGGGGTACGCCGCCGCGGGGAGCGCCGGGCAGCCCGAGCGCCCAGCCGGCCCGTCGTGGCCGCGGGTGGCCGCCCGGGTAGGCCACGCCGTAGCGGGCGATCTCCTCGCGGGAGTCGAAGAACGCCGTCTGCAACGAGGTCGTGCCGGTCTTCTGCGGCCCGAGGTGCACCAGCCGCGTCCCCGGAGGCAGGAGAAGCTCGTCAGACATGGGCCGAACCCTACCGATGGTCCCTCTGAGAGACTGTGCCGGCTAGGGGCCGGCCAGTGCCGGCCGGTGGACGGCTCGAAGCTGCCGCCCCGGTGCCCAGACCCCGCGTCAGATCAGAAGGAGCTCGTCGGTGTCCTCTCGTGTAGCGGTGATCCTCGCCGGCGGCGTCGGCACCCGGGTCGGGCTCGATATCCCCAAGCAGCTGATCAAGGTCGCCGGACGCACCATCTTGGAGCACACCATCGCCACGTTCCAGGCGCACCCGATGGTCGAGGAGATCATCGTGATGATGGCCCCCGGCCACCTGGACGCGGTCCGCGAGATCGTCCGGGCCGGCGAGTACGACAAGGTGAGGCACATCCTCGAGGGCGCCGAGACCCGCAACGGCACGACCTTGGCGGCGCTCGCCGCGATCCCCGACGACGACACCCAGGTGCTCTTCCACGACGCCGTCCGGCCGCTGCTCAGCGATCGCATCGTCGCCGACTGCTTCGAGGCGCTGCGCGAGTACGACGCGGTCGACGTGGCGATCCCGTCGGCGGACACCATCATCGAGGTCGACGAGCGCAACGTGATCCGGGCGATCCCGCCGCGGGCCGACCTGCGCCGCGGGCAGACGCCGCAGGCCTTCCGGGCCGGCACGCTGCGCCGGGCGTACGCCGTGGCCGCCGACGACCCGGGCTTCCAGGCGACCGACGACTGCACCGTGGTGCTGCGCTACACCCCCGAGATCCCGATCTGGGTGGTGACCGGCGACGAGCGCAACATGAAGGTCACCGAGCCGATCGACGTCTATCTCGCCGACAAGCTCTTCCAGCTGACCAGCAGCGGCGCGCCGGAGGCCAGGACCGACGAGCAGTACCGCGAGATCCTGACCGGCAGGACCATGGTGGTCTTCGGCGGCTCGTACGGCATCGGCGCGGACATCGCCACGATGGCCGAGGGGTTCGGCGCGCAGGTGTTCCGCTTCAGCCGCTCCAGCACCGGCACCGACGTCGGCAAGCGCGTGGACGTCGCCACGGCCATCCGGCAGGTCGCCGACGCGGCGGGGCGGATCGACTACGTCGTCAACACCGCCGGCATCCTGCCCCGGGGCAGCCTGCTGGAGACCAGCGAGGAGATGGTGTACGCCGCCACCGAGGTCAACTACCTCGGGCCGATCTTCGTGGCGCAGGAGGCGTTCTCCCACCTGCGGGCCACCGGGGGCTCGATGCTGCTGTTCACCTCCAGCTCCTACACCCGAGGGCGCAGCGGCTACAGCCTGTACTCCTCGGCGAAGGCCGCGACGGTCAACCTGACCCAGGCGCTCGCCGACGAGTGGGCGCCGGCCGGTGTCCGGGTGAACTGCGTGAACCCCGAGCGCACCGCGACGCCGATGCGGACCAAGGCGTTCGGCGAGGAGCCGCCGGGTTCGCTGCTGGAGTCGGAGGCCGTGGCACGTGCCTCGCTCGACGTGCTCACCTCCGAGCAGACCGGTCACATCATCGACGTGCGCAAGAGCGATCCGATCAGCGCGATGATGCAGATCGGCGCGGAGACCGACGAGGTCTAGGGCGTCTCCTAGGACCGGTGCACCCGCGACCGCGCCCGGCCGGCGAGGGCCCGGAGCAGCTCGCGGCCACCCGCCTCCTCGATCGAAGGCGCGGCGGGCTCTCCCCGGCTCGCCAGGTAGCGAGCGGCGTTGAGGCTGCCCTCGATCGCGGCGCTCGCCGCGCCGGCGGCCACCTCGGCGGGCACCACGAGCTGGTCGGGCACGGTCGCCGGCTCCGGCCGCTCGGCCGGGACTCGAAGCCACTCCGGGTCGCCCAGCACACGGACGGGAAGGGCGCGCACCCGCTCGGCCCGCTCCTCGCTCAGCTCGTGCACTCGCTGATAGGCCCAGTCGGGCAGGACGGCGGCCCGGGGCCCGGTGAGAGCCGCCGGAGTGGACCTCAGCCCCTTGACGATCGCGCGGCCCAGGAGCGTGCACTCGTGCCGGGTACGGCCCTGTCCGGCGTACTCCCGCATCACCAGGCGGAGCACCTCCGCCTCCGCCCAGGTGAGACTCTGGTTGGCCGGTCCGGGGTTCTGCTGAGGGTCGAGCACGCCGTCCGGGATGCCCAGGAGATCCCGGAACACCCGGACCAGCTGGCCGCGGTCGGAGTCGTCGGCGATCACCAGGGTGAGCCGGTCGGGGCCGACGACGCGGGCCCACCGATCGACCAGAGCGCCGACGTCGTGGCCCATCCAGACGTGCCAGCGCTCCCAGTCGCTCTCGTCGTCGCCGAACACGCGGTGGAGCCAGTCGTCGAAGGACGAGGTCATCCCGTACTTGACGCGTTCCTGCCACTGGGACGGCAGGAACCGGTCGAGCCGGCGGGCGAACGCGAGGACGCGGACCTGGTCGCCGCCCAGGTCCTCGACGATCCGCGCGGCCTGGTCGTCCTTGGCGCGCGCGTAGTTCTCGTCGCTGATCAGGACCCGCCGGTCCCCCGCATCGCGCACCTGGTCGACGAGTCGCTGCCAGTGGCTGATGTCCGGTCGCTCCGGCGGGCC
>CAZTHV010000210.1:2571-5886 GCA_964613165.1 uncultured Marmoricola sp. | reverse complement strand
GGAGAGGTCGAAGCCGACCTTCTTGGCGTCCACGACGAAGGCCGCGACGAACTCGACATCGGCGACGTGGTAGTCGCCGAAGGTCACATGCATCAGACCTGGGACGCTCCCCTGCGGGTTGGCGTCCTTGTAGTACTCGACGCCTTGGATCAGGGAAGTGGCGCAGTTGCCCACTCCCACGATTCCTACGCGAACCTTGGACATGGTTCTCTCCTCCTGGGTTCTCTTGCTCAACTGATGTCGGTCGTGGGGCCGGACCTGCGGGGTGGTCCGGCGGTGGGGGCGGTCACCGGTGGCGGCGGCGGGGGTACGGCGGGCCCGGGCCGGTCGGCCTGGCCCCGCTCGGCGTCGATGAGCTCGGTCAGCCAGCGGACCTCGCGCTCGACGGACTCGATCGAGTGTCGCTGCAGCTCGCTGACATAGCGGTCGACCGCGCCTACGCCGCGCGATCCCGCCCGGGCCTTGTCCAGGCGCTCCTGCAGCCGGGACCGGCGCCCTTCGAGGATGCCCAGCCGGACGGCGGCGTCGGTGCGCGAGAAGAACGCGAAGCGCATGTTGAAGCTCTCGTCCTCCCAGGCCGACGGACCGCTGTCGGTGATCTCGGAGGCGAAGAACTCCGTGCCCGCGGGGGTGATCTGGTAGACGATCCGCTGCCGGCGGGAGACGCCTGGCGAGGCGGTGGTGACCTCGGTGATCCAGCCGGCGCGCAACATCCGCTTGAGCGCGGGGTAGAGCGAGCCGTAGGAGAGCAGCCGGGTCCAGCCGAGCAGCAGGTTGAGACGCTTGCGCAGCTCGTATCCGTGCAGCGGGGTCTCCTGGAGCAGGCCGAGGACGGCCAGCTCCAGAGTCGCTGCCTTGCGGGGTGGCATCTGTTCGCTCTCGTTCGCGTAGGGCGGTTCGCCCGGGTGATGTGCGGCCGATGTCTCGGCGCGTGCTATCGGGTCAACCTATCGCATCGATATATCAATCGCCCAGTCCGTGAGCTCCGGTCCACGGTGTGATCCACGTCGCGTACCCCCGTGGAGCCACCCGGCGGACCGCCGATGACCGCGTGTCATCGACCGGTTCTGGTTGGGTGGTCCCGCCGTGGGCCGTACCCTCGTGGCGTGCCGCGCCGGGCGAGACCGGTGCCGGCGAGGCCGTTTGCCGTTTCACAGGGCTGTTCCAGGGCCGCCCTGGTCGTACGACGAAAGCGCGAGTCCACGTGAGCCCAGCCAATCCGCCCCGCCCGGGGCCTGCCCGGTCCGCTGGCCGACCTCCGACGAACCGGCGCCGGGACACCAAGAGCACGCCGCGCCGGGCCGACGCCAGCCGGAAGAAGGCCGGAAAGACGGAGAAGACCAGGGGCAGCCGGCTGCGTCGCGCGGTCAAGGTGCTGCTGGTCGCCGGGATCGTGGGCGTGCTGATGATGGGCACGATGTTCTTCGTGGCCTACCGGGCCACCACGATCCCCGACCCGAACACCGCCTTCCAGGCGCAGACCACCAAGGTCTACTACGCCGGCGGCAAGACCAGGATCGGCCAGTTCGCCACCCAGAACCGCGAGTCGGTGCCGCTGGCCGATGTCGCCCAGGTGATGCAGGACGCCGTCGTCGCTGCCGAGGACCGGACCTTCTGGACCAACAAGGGCATCGACCCCAAGGGCATCCTCCGGGCGGCGTTCTCCAACGCCCAGGGTCACGCCACCCAGGGTGCCTCGACGATCACCCAGCAGTACGTCAAGCTCCTCTACCTCACCCAGCAGCGCACGCTGCAGCGCAAGGTCAAGGAGGCGTTCCTCTCCCTGAAGATCCAGCAGCAGCAGTCCAAGTCGCAGATCCTCGAGGGCTACCTCAACACCATCTACTTCGGCCGTGGGGCGTACGGCGTCCAGGCCGCCGCCAACGCCTTCTTCGGCGTCTCGGCCAAGAAGCTCGACGCCGCTCAGGCCGCCATGCTCGCCGCGGTGCTGAACTCGCCGAACTACCTCAGCCCGGACCGCAGTGACGCCTCGCGCGCGGCACTGCTCACCCGCTACCGCCACGTGCTCTCCAGCATGGTCGCGATGGGCACGCTCGACGCCGCAGCGGCGGCCAAGGTCCGCGACGAGCTGCCCAAGATGAGGAAGCCCCGCGCCGACAACCAGCTCGGGGGTCAGCGCGGCTTCATGCTGGACATGGTCAAGGCCGAGCTGCTCAAGCTGGGCTTCGACGACGCCCAGATCGAGGGTGGGGGCCTGCGGGTCACGACCACCTTCACCCAGGATGCGATGGAGGCCGCGGCGACCGCCATCGCCGAGCAGCGTCCTGAGGGGCTCAGCGACAAGAAGCTCCATGTCGCGAGCGCCTCCATCGACGTCAAGAGCGGAGGGGTGCTGGGGTTCTACGCCGGTCAGGACTACGTCCAAAGCCAGCTCAACTGGGCGCTGGCCGGTGGCCAGCCGGGCTCCACCTTCAAGGCATTCGCGGTGGCGACCGGCCTTCAGGAGGGCTTCAGCCTGAAGGACACCTTCGACGGGAACGCGCCGTACGTCCTGCCCGATGGCACCAAGATCGGCAACCAGGGCGAGGGCGGTGGCCGCAGCTACGGCCCGAGGATCAGTCTGCTCAAGGCGACCGAGAGTTCGGTCAACACCGCGTTCGTGGACCTGACCGAGGCGATGGAGGCCGGGCCCCAGAAGATCATCGACACCGCCGTCTCGCTGGGCATTCCGGCGAACGCCCCTGGACTGGACCCGTTCCCGGCGGTCGCGCTGGGCTCGGCAACGGTGAGCCCGTTCGACATGGCCAACGCCTACGCCAGCATCGCCAACGGCGGCATCCGCCATGACTGGCACGTCGTGACCAAGGTGTCCAGGGCCGGCAACGGCGAGGTGCTCTACAAGCGCAAGGCCAGCGGTGGCCGGGCGGTCGAGGAGGACGTCGCGGCGGACACCAGCTACGCCCTGCAGCAGGTCGCCCGCAACGGCACCGGCCGCAGCGCCAACTTCGGCCGTCCGGTCGCCGGCAAGACGGGTACCGCCACCAATGCCAACGACGACGTCTCCTCGTCGTGGTTCGTCGGCTACACCCCCCAGGTCTCCACCGCGGTGATGTACGTCCGCGGCAAGGGAAACGAGGCGCTCAACGGCTTCATGCCGACGTTCTACGGATCGGCGTACCCCGCACGCACCTGGCGGGCGTTGATGAGCACCCTGATGGAAGGCGTCGAGATCGAGAGGTTCCCCCCTCCGGCGAACCTCGACGGGGACGCGCCGTCCAAGGGCCACGAGCCGTACACACCGCCGCCGCCGAAGCCCAAGAAGACGAAGACCAAGAAGCCCGAGGCGCCGCCCCC
>CAZTHV010000210.1:0-2561 GCA_964613165.1 uncultured Marmoricola sp. | reverse complement strand
CCCTCCGCCCCTGCCTTCGCCCCCGCCCTCGCCGACCGAGACGCCGTCGCTGGAGCCCACCCCCACCCCGACGCCGACTCCGACGGACCCGGCCACCACTTGCGGACCGCTCGATCCCGGCTGCCAGGGCTGACAAGGGCCGACGTGAACGCACCCACTCGCGAGGACCCCGTCGCCCGCGCGCTGAGTGAGGTGATCGGAGGACCCTCCGGCGACCACGCCCGGCCGCACCCGTGGTGGACGCCGGTGCGGGTGCTGCTGGCCGTCTTCGCGGTGGCCTTCATGCTCGCGGTGGTGAAGCAGCAGCCCTGCGTGACCACCGACTGGTCGAACCAGACGGTGCGATACGCCAAGATGTGCTACTCCGACATCCCCTACCTCTACACCGGCCGGGGGTTCGCCGAACACCGCTGGCCGTACGCCGACTCCGGTGGCCGGTACGACGCGATGGAGTACCCGGTGCTCACGTCGTACCTCGCCTGGGCGGCGGCCGAGATCACCGCGCTGATGCCGTCGGGCCCCTCGCAGGCCGTGCGCGCGGCGACGCAGCCCGGGCAGCTGTGGGGTCTGCCGGGGATGGTCGACGAGGTGGACACCTACGTCGCGGTGACGGCGGTGCTGCTCTTCTGTCTCGGCATCGGGGCGGTGCTCTTCCTGGCCGGGGCGAGTCCCGGGCGTCCCTGGGACGCGATGGCGTTCGTGCTCTCGCCGGTCCTGGTGGCCGCTGCTCTGGTGAACTGGGACCTGCTTGCGGTCTTCTTCACCGCGGGAGCGCTGTGGGCCTGGGCGCGGGGCAAGCCGCTGCTCGCCGGTGTCATGGTCGGGCTCGGCGTGGCGGCCAAGCTCTACCCGCTGTTCCTGCTCGGCGCCTTTCTCATCGACATCTGGCGGCGAGGCTCCGACCGCGGTGGGCGATCCTCGCCGGTCGCGAGCAGTGCGGCCGACCCGCCGCGGGATGCCGCGCGGCAGCCCATCGGCCTTTCCACCACGTTCGTGCGCCTGGCGCTGCCCCTCGCTCTCGGCGCTGCCGGCTCGTGGCTGCTGGTGAACCTGCCGGCGATGATCACCGGGATGACCGAGTGGAAGGTCTTCTGGCGGTTCAACAACGACCGCGGCGCCGACCTCGGCTCGCTGTGGCTGGTGCTCAGCCAACAGGGCACGCAGGTCAGTGCCGCGACCATCAACCTGGTCTCGGGCGTCCTCTTCGCGCTGGCCTGCCTGGGCATCCTGCTGCTCGGGCTCGCCGCACCGCACCGGCCCCGGGTGGCGCAGACGGCCTTCCTGATCGTCGCCGCGTTCCTGCTGGTCAACAAGGTCTACTCGCCGCAGTACGTCCTCTGGCTGCTGCCGCTCGCCGTGCTCGCCCGGCCGCGCTGGCGCGACCTGCTGATCTGGCAGGCCGGCGAGCTGGTCTACTTCGCCGCGGTCTGGATCTACCTCGGCGGCTGGCTGGCCCCGTCGGCCGGGGATGCCCCGACGGCGTACCACCTGGCGATCCTGGTCCGGGTCGCCGCCCAGCTCTGGCTGGTCGCCATGGTTGTCCGTGACATCTGGACGACTCGGCGCTCAGACGATCTCGACGGAGTCGACGGTCGTGGCGGTGAAGCGGACCCGGACCTCGACCTCGTCGCCGACGGCCGGCGGCTCGGTGCCTGAGGGCAGGAAGAGCATCGAGGACTGCATGTGTGGGGGCTCGGCGAAGTAGCGGGCCTTGCCGCCGACGGCGTACGGCGACTTGACCAGCCCGAGCGCGTCGAGACCGCCGCGGGCCAGCGTGGCCGCGCGTGCACGGGCACTAGCCTCCCCGGTGGGCGCCTCCAGGCCGACGCCGTGCGCGGTGCCGCCGGAGACGACCAGCAGGTGCCCGGTCCGAGGCAGGGTCCGGCCGCGGTAGCCGCAGCGCTCGCCGCGCTCCACTGGATGCACGTCGAGCACCCGGGCGGTGACCCGCAGCGCGTCGCGGTCGCCGAGCCACAGGTCGGTGCCGACTCGCGGCCGGACGACGACGTCGGGGTAGGCGGTGGCGAGTCGCTCGACCTCTCCGGCCGACAGGTGTGAGACCCAGACGGTGGTGCTGCCGAGACCGGCGGCGACGACGTCGGTCATCAGCTCGCGAGCCTCGGCGAGGTTGCCGCCGTCGCTCCCGAGAGGGAGATGCAGGCTGACCCCCTCCAGTCGCACGCCGCCGTGCTCGCGCAGATAGGTGGCCGCGCCACGGAGGCCGCGGGCGGTGAGCCCGTGCCGCTTCATCGAGGTCAACCGCTCCAGCACGATCCGGGGCCGGTCCGGACTCGCCGCCAGTGCCTCCAGGTCGGACTGGCGTCCGACGGTATGAATCACCCGATCGGCGTCCACTCCGGCGAGGTCGATCCACGGTCGCCACGGGGTGAGCACCACGATGTCCGCCGCGCAGCGGCTCGCGACGTCGGCGATCTCCTCGTAGGTCCCCACGGCGACGACCTCCCCGCCGAGGCCCTGGTCGGCCAGCCACTGGGTCTTGCGGGCCAGGCGCCCGCGCCCGAAGCCGTAGCCGTTGCCCTTGATCACCGGGACCAGGCCGG
>CAZTHV010000209.1:5286-5897 GCA_964613165.1 uncultured Marmoricola sp. | reverse complement strand
CGCTCCAGGGCGCGTCGCTCCTCGGGCAGGTAGCCGCCGCGGTACGCCGCGACGCGATCGGCCAGCTCGGGCGCGACCTCGGCGAGCAGCTGGCGTGCCTGCAGGGCGACGGTCTCGACCCCGCGGCGCGAGCGCACGAAGGCCAGGGTGCGGACCCGTTCGATGACCAGGTCGGCCAGCAGATCGGCGACCTCGGCGCCGGCCGAGCGGCGTACCGGAGCGTCGTTCTCGCCCTGGTGGGACACGAACGGCGGCTCCCACAGGCCCAGTGTCACTCGCCCGCGGGGCGAGGCGTCCCGGGTCACCGCGGTCATCGGCAGCCCGGTGAGCCGGGTCGCGGTGTCCGCCGGCTCGGCGGCAGTGGCCGAGGCCAGCATGAAGGTGGGCCTGCTGCCGTACGCCGCCGCGATCCGCCGGAGCCGCCGGAGGATCTGCGCGACGTGCGCGCCGAACACGCCACGGTAGTGGTGGCACTCGTCCACGATCACGTAGTCCAGCCGCCGTAGGAACTCCTGCCAGCGGCCGTGGCCGGGCAGCAGCGAGTGGTGCAGCATGTCCGGGTTGGTGAGCAGGTAGTCGGCGTGCTCGCGAGCCCACTCCCGTTCCTCGGA
>CAZTHV010000209.1:0-5276 GCA_964613165.1 uncultured Marmoricola sp. | reverse complement strand
CCACGTAGAGCACGGTGCTGCCCCGCTGCCCTCGGGGCCGGCGCTTCTCCAGGACCGACGACAGCGCCGGAAGCAGGTAGGCCAGCGACTTGCCGGACGCGGTTCCGGTGGCGAGCACGGTGTGCGTGCGGTCGTGCGCGAGGTCGGCCGCCTCGGCCTGGTGCGTCCACGGGCGTCGTACGCCGGCCGCCTGCCACGCCGCGACCACGTCCGGATGCGCCCACTCCGGCCACGGGACCTCCGTCCCCGCTCGCGCCGGCAGCACCTCGACGTGTGTCAGCCGGACACCGCGGTGGGTCGAGGGGCGGGTGGAGACGAGCCGGGTCAGCAGCTCGTCAGGGTCGGCGGCTATCACACTCCGAGTCTGACGTGTCGTGATTCAATAGCGGCGCGGGCATCCCAGGTGGGCGCCGGCCTGAACGAACACCGAGTCATCGTTCGCTGGGAGGGCAACGTGGACTTGACGCTCCAGACCCGTGAGGAGTCCGGGCGGACCGTTGTGGCCGTCGGGGGTGAGATCGACGTCTACACCGCGCCGAAGCTGCGGGACAAGATCTCCGAGGTGGTCGCCGCCGGCCGTCACGAGCTGGTCGTCGACCTGGAGCAGGTCGAGTTCCTCGACTCCACCGGCCTCGGCGTCCTGGTCGGCGGGCTGAAGAAGGTCCGTGCCGAGGACGGCTCGCTGAGCCTGGTCTGCAGCCAGGAGCGGCTGCTGAAGATCTTCCGCATCACCGGCCTCGCCAAGGTGTTCACCATCCACGGCTCGGTCGAGGATGCGCTGCGCGACTGAGAGGCCGACTAAGGGGGCGAGGGCTGCTCGTCGCCGTGACGGCGCTCACCCCGGCGAGAGCTGCACCGGCGAAGGTGCGTAGACTCCCGGGCGGTCTGTCTGCCACCTGAACTCTATCTGCCACCTCAACCCGTAGGAGAATCATGATCGGGCTCACCCCCGCGACGATCACTCACCTCGGCGGAGGCAACCTCACTCTGGTCATCGTCGTCGCCGTGATCGCGCTCGCCGCGCTCGGCATGGCGGCCATGTTCCGCAACGAGGTCCTCTCCGCCGGTGAAGGCACCGAGAACATGAGGAACATCGCCCAGGCGGTGCAGGAGGGCGCGAACGCCTACCTCACCCGGCAATTCCGCACCCTGGGCATCTTCGCGGCGATCGCCTTCGTCGCACTGCTGGCGCTTCCCGCCGACGACTGGGTAGTCCGCTTCGGCCGGTCGGTGTTCTTCCTGCTCGGCGCGGGATTCTCCGCCGCCGTCGGCTACCTCGGCATGTGGCTCGCCGTTCGCGCGAACCTGCGCGTGGCCGCCGCGGCCAACGATGAGGGCCGCGATCCGGCGATGAACATCGCCTTCCGCACCGGAGCCTTCGTCGGCATGCTGACCGTCGGCCTGGGTCTTCTCGGCGCCGCGATCGTGGTGCTGCTCTTCGGCTCCGAGGCGGCACACGTGCTGGAGGGCTTCGGCTTCGGTGCCGCTCTGCTCGCCATGTTCATGCGTGTCGGCGGCGGCATCTTCACCAAGGCCGCCGACGTCGGCGCCGACCTGGTCGGCAAGGTGGAGAACAACATCCCCGAGGACGACCCGCGCAACGCCGCCACCATCGCCGACAACGTCGGCGACAACGTCGGCGACTGCGCCGGTATGGCGGCCGACCTCTTCGAGTCCTACGCCGTCACTCTGGTGGCCGCGCTGATCCTCGGCTCCCAGTTCTTCGGCGACAAGGGCCTGGTCTTCCCGCTGATCATCCCGGCCATCGGCGCGCTGACCGCGGTGCTCGGTGTCTACCTGTGCCGCCCGCGACCCAACGAGAGCGGCTTGGTCACGATCAACCGGGCGTTCTACATCTCCGCGGCCGTCGCCGCGGTTGCCTCGGTTGCCGCGTCGTTCGCGTTCTTGCCCAGTGACTGGGACGGGCTTCCCGGCACCGCGGACGTGAGCCCGCAGCTGCTGGCCTCCGGTGCCGTCGTGATCGGCATCGTTCTCTCGGCCGCGATCCTCGCGCTCACCGGTTACTTCACCGGCACCGAGTACCGGCCGGTCAAGGACGTGGGCAAGACCTCGCTGACCGGTGCCGCCACGGTCATCCTCTCCGGCCTCTCGGTCGGCTTCGAGTCCGCGGTCTACACGACCCTGGTGATCGGTGCGGCTGTGTTCGGCGCCGCCCTCCTGGGTGGTGCCGGGTTCGCCGCACTGTTCGCGGTGGCGCTGGCCGGCTGTGGTCTCCTCACGACGGTCGGCGTGATCGTGGCGATGGACACCTTCGGCCCGGTGTCCGACAACGCTCAGGGCATCGCGGAGATGTCGGGCGACGTGCACGGCGAGGGCGCGCAGATCCTCACCGAGCTCGACGCGGTGGGCAACACCACCAAGGCGATCACCAAGGGCATCGCGATCGCCACCGCGGTGTTGGCGGCGAGCGCGCTGTTCGCCTCCTACATCACCTCGGCCATCGAGGCCGTCACGAAGACCGGCGATCGCGCCGACGACTTCTTCAACCAGTTCCTGGTGTTCGACGCCAAGCTCCTGGTCGGCATCCTGATCGGCGCGGCGGTGGTGTTCCTCTTCTCCGGCCTGGCCATCAGCGCCGTGGGCCGGGCGGCGGGCGCGGTCGTCTACGAGGTGCGCCGCCAGTTCCGGGAGATCCCCGGCATCATGGAGGGCACCGGTCGTCCGGAGTACGGCAAGGTCGTCGACATCGTCACCCGGGACTCGCTGCGCGAGTTGGCCACGCCGGGCATCCTGGCGATCCTGGCTCCGGTCGCGGTGGGCTTCGGTCTGGGCATCGGCCCGCTGGCCGGCTTCCTGGCCGGTGCGATCGCCGCCGGCACGCTGATGGCGGTCTTCCTGGCCAACTCCGGTGGTGCCTGGGACAACGCCAAGAAGCTGGTCGAGGACGGTCACCACGGAGGCAAGGGCTCCGATGCCCACGCCGCCACCGTCATCGGCGACACCGTCGGCGACCCGTTCAAGGACACCGCGGGCCCGGCGATCAACCCGCTGATCAAGGTGATGAACCTGGTCTCGCTGCTGATCGTGGCCGCGATCGTGAATCTGTCCTACGGCCAGGACGCGAACACCCCGGTGCGGATCATCATCGCACTGGCGGCCTTCGCTGGCATCGTGATCGCGGTGTACGTCTCCAAGCGCCGGCCGATCACGATCGGCGACGACGGGGACGACTCGGGCTCCTCGGCGCTCGCGCCGCACACCACCGCCTAGAGAGCGGACAAACGCACCGGGACCGGGCAGCTCTGTCGAGGAGCTGCCCGGTCCTCCGCGTCCGGCGGTCCAGCCCCGCGTAGCCTGCTCCGGTGGATGCTCCGCTGACCGAGAGGCCGGGCTTGACCGAGAGACCGGGCCTGACCGAGAGACTGCGCGACCGGCTCGGGGAGGTGGAGTACACCCACGACGCGGTCGTCGCCCTGATCGGTACGACGGCGCACGAGGCGCTCGGCCGCAACGAGACCGTCCCGGCGTACCGGGCGACGAGCGGCGGGGGACCGCTCGCGACGCTGATCCGGCTGTGGCTGCTCCAACGGGTCGTCTCCGTGGAGGAGGCCGAGCGGGCCCTCGGCGACCTGGTGGACCCACTGTGCGGCGCCGGCATCCTGCGCCGCACGATGAGCGAGGTCGCCGCCGCGGTCGACATCCGTCCGTACCAGGCCGACGACCGGCATCTGTGGCTCGCCAGCGACCTGACGCCCGGGCTCGACGGCCGGCAGCCGCGCGTCGGGGCGGACCATGTGCTCGGCATCAGCCCGGCGGCGCTCTCGCTGGCCTCCCTCACCGTCCGGGACCGTCGAGCGCGTGCGCTGGACCTCGGCACCGGCTGCGGTGTCCAGGCGCTGCACCTGGCCGAGCACGTCGAGGAGGTGGTCGCCACCGACGTGAACCAGCGGGCGCTGTGGCTGACCCGGCTCAACGCGAGCCTGAACGAGGTACGCGTCGAGACCCGGGCCGGCGACCTCTTCGAGCCCGTCGCCGGCGAGCGCTTCGACCTGGTGGTGACCAACCCGCCGTTCGTGATCTCGCCCGGCACCGGGGAGCGCCTGGTCTACCGGGACTCCGGTCTGCCCGGTGACCAGGTCGTCGAGCGCCTCGTGCGCGGAATGCCCGGGCACCTCGCCGCAGGCGGCTTCGGGCACGTGCTCGCGAACTGGATGATCACCCGCGACCGGCCCTGGCAGGAGCGCATCGGGGACTGGCTCGACCCGAGCTGCGACGCGTGGGTGGTCCAGCGCGAGACCGTGGACCTGCCGGGCTATGTCGAGCTGTGGCTCAAGGACGCCGGTCTGCACGGCGCGCCCGACTACGCCGAGCGGTACGACACCTGGCTGTCGTGGCTGGAGGAGCAGGGCGTGGTGGCGATCGGCTTCGGCTGGCTCACTGTGCACCACCGTGGGCACAGCTCGGGCCGCGCCTCCGGGAGCGGCGACCACCGGCTGGAGGAGTGGCCGTGGGAGGTCGAGCAGCCGCTGGGCGGGGAGATCGCGGCGCACTTCGCCCGGGTCGACGCCCTCCGCGAGCGCCCGGACGGCGGCCTCGCGGCGGTGCGGGCGCGGCTGCGGCCCGACGTACGCCAGGAGACGTTCGGCGCGGCGGGAGCCGCGGATCCCGGGCAGATCGTGCTGCGACAGCAGACCGGACTCCGCCGGGCGCGACAGGTCGACACCCGTGAGGCTGCGCTGGCAGGAGCCTGTGACGGCGACCTCACGCTGGGCCAGATCGCGGCCGCGCTCGACGACCTCCTCGGCCCCGGTGCCGACGACCTGGCGACGGCCCGCGAGCTGGTCGCCGAGGGCTTCCTGGACCTCCCCGCGACCGCCCCGTAGCGCGCCCGGCGACGTTCCGCGTCTGGACCAGCGCTGGACTGGTGGCGTCGCCGCGCTACCTTGTGTCCCGTTGAACGCCCGACTGCACCGGCTCGGGCGAGAGGAGAGGACACCGGACCAGCAGTGGCACACAAGCTCGTGATCGTCGAGTCACCGGCCAAGGCCCGCACCATCGAGGGCTATCTTGGCCGGGGCTACGTCGTGGAGTCCTCCATCGGCCACATCCGCGACCTGCCGCAGACCGCCGCCGACATCCCCGCCAAGATCAAGGGTGAGCCGTGGGCGCGCCTGGGCGTCGACGTGGACCATGGCTTCACCCCGGTGTACGTCGTCTCCCGCGACAAGAAGTCCCACATCAGCAAGCTCAAGCAGCTGGTCAAGGACGCCGACGAGCTCTACCTCGCCACCGATGAGGACCGCGAGGGCGAGGCG
>CAZTHV010000208.1:0-5904 GCA_964613165.1 uncultured Marmoricola sp. | reverse complement strand
TCGCGCGCGCCCGCGCGATGAGTCCCAAGGCGGTGCTCTTCGACGAGGCGACCTCGGCCCTGGATCCCGAGCTCGTCGGTCAGGTGCTGCTGGTGATGAAGGATCTGGCGGAGAGCGGCCTGACCATGGTCGTGGTGACCCACGAGATGGGCTTCGCCCGCGAAGTGGCGGATCGCGTGATCTTCATGGACCAGGGCCGGATCGTCGAGCAGGGCAAGCCGAGCGAGATCTTCGAGAACCCCCAGCATCCCCGGACACGGGCGTTCCTGCACGCGGTGATCGACCGCAGTCCCTTCGCGGAGGACCTGGAGGACGGCAGATGACGGGGAGACGCTGCGACCTGCTGGTGACCGGCGGCCTGCTGCTCGCTTCGCCTGGCAGCGGAGAGGACCCGGTGGCCGCCGATCTGGCCGTCTCCGGCGGCGAGATCGTGGGGCTCGGCGCACCTGGTGGCTGGCAGGCCGACGAGGTCGTCGACGCCTCTGGCTGCGTGGTGCTGCCGGGCTTCGTGGACGGCCATCGGCACATGTTCTCCAGCCTGCTGCGTGGGTGCGCGGTGAACGCGAGCTACCAGGACTACTTCCAGCGGATCGTGCTCACCTACGGCCGCGGCTACGCGCCGGAGGACACCGAGGTGGCGGTCGAGCTGGCGACGGCCGAGGCGCTGAACGCCGGCATCACCTCGATGCACGCCTGGGAGCACAACCTGCTCACGGTCGCGCACGCCGAGGCCGCTGTCGGCGCCTTCGTCCGCTCGGGCCTGCGCGGCCGGTTCTCCTACGGTCCGCCGAACGACCCGGTCGAGATCGATCGCGCGGGACTTCTCGAGACGCGCTCGCGGTGGTTCCCGCGCCGGCAGGACGGACGATGGCTCACCGAGGACGGACTCGTCCACCTCGGCCTGGCCACGCGGGCGGTCGAGTTCGGCCTGCCGGACGTGTGGCGCTCCGAGCTCGCCTTCGGCCGCTCCGAGGGGCTGCCCGTGACGGCTCACTGCTCAGGGGGCGCCGTGCGGGCGCTGGCCGAGGCGGGCGAGCTGCGTGAGGGACTGCTGCCGATCCACGCCGACCACGCCGATGCCGAGGAGATCGCGATGCTGGCCTCGTCGGGCCTGGTGCTCTGCGTGGCGCCGGTCGCGCTCGCCCGCGCAGGAATCGGGAGGTCTCCGCTGACCGAGGCGGTCGCCGCCGGGATCGAGCTCAGCCTGTCGATCGACTCCACAGCCGGGTGCGACAGCACCGACATGTTCCAGGTGATGCGCACCGCGATGCTGGTGGAGCGGGCCGTGCACGAGCGCGTCGACGGGTTCACTCCCGAGCACGCGCTCCGGGCTGCGACGACGGGCGGGGCGCTCGCTCTGGGCCTCTCCGACCAGGTGGGCACGCTGGAGGTCGGCAAGCGGGCCGATGTCGTGGTGGTCCGGGTCGACGGTCTCAACATGGCGCCCGCCAACGTGCCGGCGCACCTGCTGGTGCTCGCCGCGACCGCCCGCGACGTCGACGCCGTGATCGTCGACGGGCGGATCAGGAAGCGTGCGGGCCGACTGACCGACATCGACGTTCCCGGCCTCCTCGCCCGTGCCGGCGAGGCGGTGGAGCGCCTGTCCGCGCGCGCCGGCGCGCCGGTGCACTAGGCGTGGGTGGGGGAGTAGCCGTGCCAGGTGTCGACGAACCGCAGCAGAGCGTCGCGGATGTGGTCGGTGGACATCGACGAGCCGACGATCAGGTGGTGGATGACCAATCCGTTCAGGAGCGCGTCGAGCTCCACGATGAGCGGCATCGCGCCGCCCGCCGGCTCGCCGCGCGCCTCGACCAGCACCCGCTCCCACATGCGGTGCCAGCTCACGTAGCGCTCGGCGATCAGCTCGCGCATCTCCGTCGACCGGCTCGCCTCCGCGAACGCGTGCGTCCACACCTTCCAGTTCATCGTGGAGAAGTCGTCGGTCGGAAGTGCGCACTCCAGGAAGGCCAGCAGCCGGGCCTCTCCCGGTGGGGTCTCGCGGATCGCCGCCTCGATGCGCTCCTGCATCCGCTCGGAGACGTAGCGAAGGGTGCCGATCAGGATCAGCGACTTGTTGGCGAAGTAGTGGTTGACCATGCCGGTGCTCACGCCCGCCTCGACGGCGAGCTCTCGCATGGTCATCGGCTTGAAGCCGCGGTCGGCGATGAGCCGGGCCGCGGAGGCATAGATCTGATCGCGTCGCACGGCCTGCTTGTCCGCGAGCGCCCGGCCAGCCATCAACTCTCCATATCAATCATTTGGTTTTTCCGAAGGGAAGTGTAGCCGGTGGGTCCCCTGCATCCAGCCTTCCGAGCCCGGACGGAGGGCTCCGCCGCGTTGTACGAGCGCGCCCTCCGCGTCATGCCCGGAGGGGACACCCGGACGTGCGTCCATCAGCTGCCGTACCCGCTGGTGATGAGCCGCGGCAAGGGCGTCCATCTGTGGGACACCGACGGCAACCAGTACATCGACCTGTACTGCAACGGCCTCAGCCTTCTTCACGGGCATGCCTACGGCCCGGCCGTCGAGGCGATCGTCGAGCAGGCCAGGCGAGGTACCGCGTGGGCCGGCGGCTCGATCGAGCAGATCCGGCTGGCCGAGCTGCTCTGCGATCGGGTGCCCAGCGCCGAGCAGGTGAGGTTCTGTGTGAGCGGCACGGAGGCGGGGATGCTCGCCGCCAAGGTGAGCAGGCGCGCGACCGGTCGCCGGCTCCTGGTCAAGACCACGACCGGCTACCACGGGTCCTACGACCCGCTCGACGCCGACACCGTCGGGCGCGACGACCTCCTGGTCGTTCCGGATGGCGACGCCGACGCGCTGCGCCGGGTACTGCGTGAGCGCGGCGACGAGATCGCGGCGGTCTTCTTGGAGATCGCCTCGGTGGGCACCGCGCTGAGCCCGGACGCCGGCTACTTCGTGGCCGCCCGGGAGGCCACCCGCGAAGCGGGTGTGGTCCTGGTCTTCGATGAGTGCATCACCTTCCGCAACGCCTGGGGCGGGATGCAGGAGCAGATCGGCGTCACCCCGGACCTCACCATGCTCGCCAAGTTCATCGGCGGTGGCCTTCCCCTGGGAGCGTTGGCCGGCTCCCGGGCCGTCATGGACCACTTCGACCCTCGTCGCGGCGACGCGCTCTACCACTCCGGCTCCTTCAACGGGTACGTCGCGGCATGCGCCTCCGGGCTGGTCTCGCTGGAGGACTACCCGCCCGAGCTCGTCGCGGCGACGACCGCGCGTGCCGTCGACCTGACCGGGCTGATCGGCGAGGCAGCCGAGGACGTCGGCCTCCCGATCAGCGTCGATCGGGCCGGCTCGATGATCGGCATCCAGCCGTTGAGCGCCGTGGCGAGGCCGCGGATGGGGGTGGAGTCCGTGGAGGCCTACCGGGTGCTCCAGCTCGCCTGCCTGATCGAGGGCCTCTACCTGCAGCCGGCCGAAGGAGTGTTCGCGCTCGCGACGGTGGCCGACGACGTGGTCGTCAAGCAGGTCGCCGAGCGCTTCCACGCCGCCTTCCGCGTGCTGGCGTCCTGGGTCGCCGAGGGATCCGATCCGGCATGGGTCGACGGACCGTAGCGGTGATCGGCGCGGGCGTCCTGGGGATGGCGGCGGCGCAGTGCCTGTCGGAGCGGGGGGCCCGGGTGGTGGTGGTCGAGCGGGCGACGATCTGCGCGGGCGTGACCGGCCTCTCGGTCGGCGTGGTCGAGACCCAGTACCTGGAGGAGGACGAGATCGCGCTGCGCGCCCGGTCGCGGGAGGTCTTCGACCGGTGGCGCCGCGACCACGGTCTGGTCCTCCACGAGACCGGGTTCCTTCGCCTGGCTCGCTCCGAGGCCACGGCGGCGGCCTTCGAGCTGAGCCGGGAGCGGCAGCGCGTCCACGGGCTCAGCGGTGTCGAGGTGGTGGGTGTGGAGGCCCTCTCGACGCTGGTGCCGGATCTCGCGACCGCGGGTGTCGTGGCCGGGCTGTGGGGCCGGCGGGACGGCTACCTCGATCCGCACGGGCTCTGTCACCTCCTGGCCGAGCTGGTCCGCGGGGCCGGCGGCCGGATCCTCCAGCACGCCGAGGTTCTCGGCCTCGGTCATGGACCGGGCGGCAGGCACCGGCTGGAGACCAGCCGCGGCCCCGTCGACGCCGACGTCGTCGTCAACGCCGCCGGTGCCCAGGCTGGCCAGGTCGCTGAGCGGTTGGGACAGTCGCTGCGCCTGGTGGTCGAGGACCACGAGGTCTTCCGGGTGGCCCTGCCCAGATCGCGGTCCGATCTGCCGAGCGTCGTCGACTACGTGCCGGGCTCGGACGTGCCCGGCTTCTGGCTGCGCCCCGACGGCCCCGGCACGATCCTCAGCGGGCTCCACGTGGAGCGCGGAGCCGAGCCTGGCGACCACGCGGGAACAGGCCTGCCGTCGACGGCCGAGTCCTGGATGCGGCGCCTGGTGGAGCTGTTTCCGGCATGGGAGGACGCCGGGCTCGTGGGCGGGTGGACGGGTCCCTATCCCGGCACGGAGAGCGGCCGGCCGGTCGTGGGTCCGCTGAGTGCCGATGCCAGTGTCCTGACGCTGGCCGGGGCCGGCGCGTACGGCGTACAGGTGGCGCCGGCGCTGGGAGAGGAGATCGCTCGGCAGGCGATGCGCTGAGCCGCCCGGGAATCGAGCGGGGTGGGTCGTTGTTGTCGCCGGTGTGAGTGCTGCAGCAGTTCTCGACCGGCGGCTAGGCTGGGTGGCGATGACCGATCCTTCCGTCGACCCTGTCGTCGACCTTGCCACCGAGACCGATGCCGAGCGGCAGCTCCGCTTCGAGCGTGACGCGCTGCCCTACCTGGACCAGCTCTACTCCGCCGCGATGCGGATGACCCGCAACCCCGCCGACGCCGAGGACCTGGTCCAGGAGACCTTCGCCAAGGCGTTCGCCGCGTTCCACCAGTTCAGGCCGGGCACCAACCTCAAGGCCTGGCTGTACCGGATCCTGACCAACACCTTCATCAACACCTACCGCAAGAAGCAGCGCGAGCCGCAGCAGTCCATGGCCGAGGACGTCGAGGACTGGCAGCTGGCCCGTGCCGAGTCGCACACCTCCAGCGGGCTGAAGTCCGCGGAGATGGAGGCGCTGGAGCATCTGCCCGACTCCGATGTCAAGGACGCGCTGCAGCGGCTGCCCGAGGACTTCCGCCTGGCGGTCTACCTGGCCGACGTGGAGGGCTTCCCCTACAAGGAGATCGCGGAGATCATGGGCACGCCCATCGGCACCGTGATGTCGCGGTTGCACCGCGGCCGGCGCCAGCTGCGCGAGATGCTCTCGGACTACGTCCGCGACAACGACCTGCTCCCGTCGGGGAGGAGCTCATGACCGAGAAGGACTGCTCGGAGGTCATCGGCCGCGTCTTCTTCTTCCTCGACAACGAGCTGGACCAGGCCGACTGCGGCGACATCCAGCGCCACCTCGAGGAGTGCGGACCGTGCCTGGCCAAGTACAACCTGGAGCGCACCGTGAAGGCCCTGGTGGCGCGGTCCTGCTCGGAGAAGGCGCCCGAGGACCTGCGCCAGAAGGTGCTCTACCGGATCCGTCAGGTGCAGATCACGGTGACCGAGCAGGCCGATTGGCGACCCGAGTCCTCGGCCTGAGAGAATGGCTCTCGGCCTGAGGCAGCTGGCCGCCGCCCGCCCGTCGGTGGGACGAGATCGTTGGAGGAGGACCGCATGGGTAAGACCGGCCGCAAGCGCCGCGCTCGCAGGAAGAAGGGCGCGAACCACGGAAAGCGCCCCAACGCGTGAGCGCATGACCGACACGTCCGAGCTCCTGGGTCGCACGACGACCCGGGAGTTCGCCGTTTCCGACGCCGACACCGCGATCGCGGTCGGCTCGGGCAGCCTTCCGGTGCTCGGCACCCCGGTGCTGCTCGCCTGGTGCGAG
>CAZTHV010000207.1:0-5959 GCA_964613165.1 uncultured Marmoricola sp. | reverse complement strand
AAGCTCGCGATCGTCAACACCAAGGACCGCGCCCGGGACCTGGTCGACGAGCTCGCGCGCCGGTTCCCGGAGATCGACACACCCATCACGATCAACGTCAACGGGTGCCCGAACGCCTGCGCTCGCACGCAGGTGGCCGACATCGGTCTCAAGGGCCAGCTCGTGCTCGACGAGGACGGCAATCAGGTCGAGGGCTTCCAGGTGCACCTGGGTGGTGGCATCGGCCTGACCCGTGAGCTCGGCCGGAAGCTCCGGGCACACAAGGTCACCAGCGCCGGCCTCGACGACTACGTCACCAATGTGGTCGATGCCTACTTGGCCCGCCGCGAGGAGGGCGAGTCCTTCGCCAGCTGGGTCGCCCGGGCCGATGAGGACCTGCTGCGCGGCGAGAAGGCCGTGGAGCTGGTCTGATGAGCGCGCGCGCGGTCCCCAACCTGTGCCCCTACTGCGGTGACGACGACCTGCGCCCCCACCTGTCCGCCGGTCAGGAGAGCTCAGAACCCGGCACCTGGGAGTGCCGCTCCTGCCTGCGCGCCTTCCGGCTCTCGATGCTCGGGCAGCTGCCGCGGCCTACCGGGGTGACCCGGTGACCGCGCCGGCGACCCTGGCGGCCCGAGCCCGGCGCGGATCGGAGACGGCCGGCCGCTCGACCGAGGAGCTCCGGGCGCTGGTCCGGCATGTCGGCGCCGAGCTGGAGCTGGCGCCGGCGGAGAACATCATCGAGTGGGCCGTGGCGACCTTCGGGGAGCGGTTCTGCATCACGTCCTCCATGGGGGACGCGGTGCTGGCGCATCTGGCCGCGCAGGTGGCTCCCGGAATCGACGTGGTCTTCCTCGACACGGGCTACCACTTCGCAGAGACGATCGGCACGCGCGACGCCGTCGCGGCCACGGTGCCGGTCAACCTGATCACCATCACGCCGGCGCAGTCGGTGGCCGAGCAGGACGCGGCGTACGGCCCCGACCTCTACAAGACCGACCCGGACCTGTGCTGCCGGCTGCGCAAGGTCGAACCACTCACCGACGCGCTGGCGACGTACGACGCCTGGGCGACCGGGCTGCGGCGCGCCGAGACCCACAACCGGGTGATCGCCCCCGTCGTCGGCTGGGACGCGCGCAAGCAGAAGGTCAAGGTCTCCCCGCTCGCGCGGTGGACCGACCAGGAGGTCGAGCGCTACGTCCAGGACAACGGCGTCCTGGTCAACCCGTTGCAGTACGACGGGTATCCCTCGATCGGCTGCTGGCCGTGCACCCGCCGGGTCTCCCCGGGCGAGGACTCGCGCAGCGGCCGATGGGCCGGCACCGGCAAGACCGAGTGCGGGATTCACCAGTAGGAACCCACGTAGGACACCGAGACCGAACGAGAGAGAACGCCGCAGACGACCCCGTCGCCCGCGAGAGCAGGAAGGAGACAGCACGATGACCGCACCCGCCCTCATCGCACTGGCACACGGCAGCCGAGACCGCCGATCCAAGGCCACCATCGAGGCGCTCGTCGCCGAGACCCGGGCGATGCGCCCGGACCTGCGGATCGAGGTCGCCTTCCTCGATCACGCCCGGCCCTCCTTCGACACCGCCGTGAACAAGCTCGTCCGGGCTCACTACGACGAGATCGTGGTGGTGCCGCTGCTGCTCAGCGATGCCTTCCACGCCAGGGTCGACGTACCCCAGGTGGTGGCCGGGGCGATGGAGCAGCGCCCAGGGCTGCAGATCCGGGCCACCCGCGTGCTCGGCCTGGAGGGCTCCTTCCTCGATGTGCTCGACGAGCGGCTGCGCGACGCGCTCCGGTCCGCACGGGTGCGCGAGCTGGACGCGCTGGTGCTCGCGGCCGCGGGCTCCTCGGACCCGCTGGCCAACCAGGCGGTGGCGCGGCTCGCGCGGGTGTGGGGCACCCGGCACCGGCTGCCGGTCACCGCGGCCTTCGCCTCGGCCACTCCCCCGGCGACCGGCGAGGCGGTCCGAGCCTTCCGACGCGAGGGCCGCCGGCACGTGGCGGTCGCATCGTTCTTCCTGGCCCCCGGCCTGTTGCCGGACCGGGCCGGAGAGCTCGCGCTGGAGGCCGGCGCCGTGGCCGTCTCCGACCCGCTCGGCGCACACCCCGAGGTTGCCCGGGCGATCTTGGCGCGGTACGCCGTGGGAGCGGTCGAGCTGGTCCCTGTCTGAGGAGGGGGCTGGGTTCACAGGTTAACCGGTGAACCAGTCGCTTTGGAGGCATTGCAACGCCTCCAAAGCGAGGGGATCCCAGGTGAACCTGTGATTCCACACCGTCAGCGGACCAGGACGTCCCGGAGCCGCTCCAGATCCGCCGCCGGATCGGCGGTGAGGCCGCCGTGGACGGGGCCCGGCTGCACCACCGTCGAGCGCGGCGCCATGAGGAAGCCGAACCTCGTGCCGAGATCGGCCTGGGCGATGGCGCCCAGGCTCTCCTCGCCGCGGCAGACTCCGTCGACGAACGCCAGCGCCGCCCGGACCGCGGCGATGTCGGCGTCCGGATCCAGCGCCCTGATCCGGACCTCGTCGACGTGACACGCCGCGGCCAGGTAGCCGACCTCCTGGCAGTACGTCACGACGCCCACGTTGGCGAACTCCTCCCGCTCGACGCGCGGGACGCAGCGCAGGACGACGTACTGGTAGGGCACTCGCCCCGACGGCTCGATGGCTCGGCCGTTCATGCGGCACCCCGCACCGGCAGCCACGCGCTCCTGCTCGCCAGCCGGGCCAGCAGGAACGCGCGGTAGGCCGCCCGCAGCTCCGCCGGCGGCACCGGGCCGGCCAGCCACTCGTCGGGCACCCGGGCGATCGCGTGCTCGATCACCTCCGATGTCAGCGCCTCGGCGCAGGCCTCGTCGACCCCGGGCACCTCGGCGAGATGGGCCGCCAGGACGTCGTTGGCGACCGACCACGGCTGGCGGGCGAACCGCTGCGGATCGGTGATGCCACCGGACCAGCCGTGGTGGAAGTAGAGCGCGGCGCCGTGGTCGATCAGCCAGACCTCGCGATGCCAGACCAGCAGGTTCGGATTGCGCCAGCTGCGGTCGACGTTGGCGGTGAACGCGTCCAGCCAGATGATCCGAGCCGCCGCTTCCGGCGCGATCGGCACCGTCGCGTCGAAGCCGAACGAGCCGGGCAGGAAGTCCACGCCCAGGTTGAGGCCGATGCTGGCGCGGAGCAGGTCCTGAACCTCCTCGTCGGCCTCGTAGCGGGCGATCCCGTCGGTCAGCTCGAGACCCGCCAGCCGCGGCGTGCGCAGACCGAGCGCGGTCGCCAGACCGCTGACGATGACCTCGGCGACCAGGGCGCCCAGACCCTGGCCGGCGCCCCGGAACTTGCAGACGTAGGTCCCCAGGTCGTCGGCCTCCACGATCCCCGGAAGCGAGCCGCCCTCGCGCAGCGGCGCGACGTACCGGATCGCCGTGACGACGGGAAGGGTCACGAGATCCGGTCCTCCTCGGTCAGCCGCCGGCGCTGCTCCTCGACGTCGTAGTCGGGGCCGGGCCAGGTCAGGCCCAGGCCGCTCAGCGCCTCGTGGAGCAGGCTGCCGACGGCCCAGTTGCGGTACCACTTCTTGTCGCTCGGCACGACGTACCAGGGCGCGTGCTCGGTGTTGCAGCGCTCCAGGGCGAGCGTGTACGCCGCCTGGTACGCCGGCCACAGCTCGCGCTCGTCGACGTCGGAGGGATGGAACTTCCACTGCTTGGTCGGCTCGTCCAGCCGCGCCAGCAGACGCTCCTTCTGCTCGTGGGCGCTGATGTGCAGCATGCACTTGATGATCACGGTGCCCTGCTCGACCAGGCCCCGCTCCCAGTCGTTGATCGCGTCGTACCGCCGCTCGATCTCCGCCGGCTCGGCCAGCGCTCGCACCCGGGCCACCAGCACGTCCTCGTAGTGCGACCGGTCGAAGATGGCGATCTCCCCCGGGCGCGGCGCCTCCCGGTCGACACGCCAGAGGAAGTCGTGCTCGAGCTCCTCCGGCGTCGGCTTCTTGAACGACTTCAGCCGCAGGCCGCTGGGGCTGAGCAGGCCGACGGTCTTGTTGACCACACCGCCCTTGCCCGCGGTGTCCATGCCCTGCAGCACCAGCAGGATCCGCCGGGTGCTGCCGGTGTAGCCCTCGGCGTAGAGCTTCTCCTGCAGCTCCTCGAGCGGATCGCCCAGCAGCGGCAGCTCCTCCTTGCCGTCTGCCTTGTCCCCGTCGAACCCGGGCTGGCCGTTGGTGTCGATCGCGCCGAGGTCCACCGGACCGGCCGGCAGCCGCAGCAGCTCGCTGATGCTCATGGGCGTGAGCGTAGTGGGCGCCGGTCGGGCCGACGGGGCGCCTGGGACACCTCAGCCAACGGCGAGCCTCGTCTCACCCGGCGAGAACCCGGGCGGACCAGGCGGTCGTGGCGACTTGGGCTTCGTGGGCTTCTTCTTGGGGCAGGAGAACGCGTAGCGCACGTCCTTGCGCTTGCCCGGGGCAGCCCGAGGGCTCTTGATGAGCTTCGACGTGCCGTTGGTCTTGAGCTTCAGCGTCTGGTCGAACGCGAACCAGCGGAAGGCCACGTTGACGAACCGCGAGGACAGCAGACGCTCCACCGCACCCCTCTTCGCCGCGGCCGTCGTGCCGCTCTTGACCGCCGAGCGGAGCCTCTTGGCCAGCTTGCTGTCGCTACCGAGGGTCTTGTCGACGAACTCACCGGCCGTCCACCGCGCCGACTGCTTGCTCATCCCCAGCCGCTTCTGGAGGAAGGCCCGCAGGGAGTGCTTGAAGTCCGATCGAGCCTTCTTGGCCAGCTTGACCATGTTCTTCCCGGTGAGCTTCGTGGCCACCTTGGCCGCCACCTTGCCGACGGGCAGCACCCCGAGCAGCACCTCGATGACGTTGAGGCTCGCCAGAGTCTTGCCCTTGACCTTGATCGAGCTCCCCGCCTTCTTGACCGACGGCTCCGTCGGAGCGGGGAAATTCAACCCGGCCAGCTCGGCCGCGGTCAGGAACCACACCGTCTTACTGCCCGGCCGGAAGGCGCCATAACGCATGGAGATGCGCAGGATCTTGACCTTGCCCGAACAGGTCACACCCCACTGGACTCCGGCGGCGTACTCCGCCGGCATGTCGGCGATGTCGAGCTGGCTGTAGGTCCGGTACTTGTACTTGACCCCGCCCGACTCCGCCGCAGCCGAAGCCTCCGCAGCCGTCGCCAACACCGCACCACTGACCACCAGAGCAACAGCCAGCGCCGCAGCCACCAGCACTCGCGCCGGTCTTGCCTGCGCCACTCGCGGACGCCGCCTCCCCAGGTGCATGGCCCGTATCTACACGAGCGTGCCCGCTCCCGCAATAGCCCGTCTTGGCGGCGGACTGTCCTGTGAGCCCACGTGGGACGGGCTCGGCCCCGTGTGGGCCGGGCACCTCAGCGAATCTCGAAGACCCGGTTGAAGGGAGTCTCCGCAACAGTGCGGAAGCCGGTGAACCCACCGGCGGTCGTCACGTCCCGGATCCGGGCCGGACCCGCCTGGGTGCCCAGCGCGAGCCCGACGTCCTGGGCCAGCGAGGTCGGCGTACAGAGCAGTGTCGAGAACCCGTAGTAGGCCCGGCCGATGGGGTGGAGATTGTCCTCCACTCGATCGCCGGCGAGCGGTTCGACGACCATCCAGGTCCCGTCGTCGGCAAGCGACCGCCGCACGTGCCGGGCTGCTCCCACGGGATCCCCCATGTCGTGGAGACAGTCGAACATGGTGACCAGGTCGTAGCCAGCCCCGGCGAAGGCCGACGCCGGCGCGACCTCGAAGCTCACCCGATCCTCGACCCCGGCCGCCGCCGCACGCTCCCTCGCCGTCACGATGGACTCCTCGTGGTAGTCCGAACCGACGAAGCGGGAGCGGGGGAAGGCCTGGGCCATGAGGATGGTCGAGGCGCCGTGGCCGCAGCCGACGTCGGCCACGGTCGCTCCGCGCTCGAGCTTCTCGACGACGCCCTCGAG
>CAZTHV010000206.1:0-5985 GCA_964613165.1 uncultured Marmoricola sp. | reverse complement strand
GGTCACCGTGGGGATTGGCGCGACACGCTCTCAGGACGAGCCGCTGATCGTGGCGGCCAGCGCCACCAAGTGGGCCAGGCGGGCGACCTCGGAGTCCAGGAACTCCGGCCCGCCCCGGCGGCCGAGGACGATCAGCTGGCCGTCGGCGACCGGCGAACCGGCCAGCACCAGATCCGGCCAGCCCGGACCGGCACCGATGCGGCAACCCCTCTCCTGCTGCTCGGGCCAGTCGACGTCCGGGGGGATCTCGGACGGCGCGGCCCCGGTGCCGTGCACGATCGTGACCGCGTCCTCCTTGCGGGAGACCTGCAGCGCCCAGTCGGCCCGGAAGACCAACGGCAGCATGTCCACCAGCCGGGCCAGCGCCGACTCGGGCTCCGCCGTCATCGACTCCACCGCCTCCAGGTCGAGGAAGAGGTTGCCCCCCGCGGCGTACCGCGAGATCCAGTGCACCACGACCCCGGGCAGCGCGGTGCAAGCCGAGACGATGCTGTCCGGCATCAGCCCCTGATCGGGAGCGATGAAGACATCGTCGATCGCGTAGCGCCCCGGCTCGCGGGCGACGATCTCGATCGCGTCGATATTGGCGCCGGCGTCACCGATGGCACTCGCGAGGCGGCCCAGCGAACCGGGCACGTCGGGCAGCTCGACGCGGAGCAGGTAGGACATGACCTCGACGATAACCGGGTCTCATGCCGGCGGCGTTTCCGGCTCCATGCCCCGGACCGGCTCGCCGGGGCTCAGCGGGAAGGTCTGCATCAGCTCGTAGCGCGGGCGGCCCCGGGCTCCTTCGCCGAGGTACGACGCGACCAGCGCGATCTCCTGGACCCGCCAGGACGGGCTCCGGAACACCTCCAGCAGCCGCACCCACCGGGTCACGTCCTCCGGCCGGCCCAGCCGCGCGAGGGTCAGGTGCGCCCGGAAGCGCTGCCCGTCCGGCGGCGCGCCCGCGCGGTTGCCCGCGGCCCGGCATCCGGTGGCCAGTCGGCGCAGCTCCTCCCCGTCCTCCGGGCTCACGTCCAGCCCCGCCCAGAGCACCTTCGCGCGCCCGGCGCTGGGGAAGGCACCGCCCCCGGCGATGGCGGCGGTCATCGGGCGCCGCTTGCCGGCGGCCCGGCCGAGCCGCTCGGCCAGGTCGTCGTAGGAGCGCTCGGGCACCTCGGCGTAGAAGGCCAGGGTGAGGTGCCATTGCTCCCGGCCGCTCCAGCGGAAGGAACCGCTCCCCCGTCGTACGCTCCAGAACTCCTCGATCGCGTCGAGCACCGGCTCGGGCGGCAGCACCGCGGCGAACATCCGCATGCTCCCCAAGATCCCACGCGGGCCGTTGCGCCGCGACACGGCGGGATTCGCCCCATCTGCGAGCTCTCTCCGCATCTTCGTATGCTCGACGGATGCGCCGACTGCTCGCGAACGTCCTCGGAGGCGCGCTCGGGCTCGGCATCGCGCTGACTCCGGTCGCGGCAGCGGAGGCGGTGCCGGGGACCGGCGCACCCACCACGAGCGTCGTCACGCAGGCCGCCGCGAAGGCGAAGAAGCCGAAGAAGACCAAGTACCCCAAGCCCGGGCAGCGCGGGCCCAAGGTGAAGAAGCTGCAGCGCCGGCTGGTCAAGGCCGGACTGCTGCGCAAGGTCACCGGCAAGTACCGCAAGGGGACCAAGCGGGCGGTGCGGAAGTTCCAGCGCCGTCAGCACATCAAGGTCACCGGCAAGGTCAATGCCCGCACCTGGCGGCTGCTGGTCGCGGCGACCACCCCGACCCGGCAGCCCCCACCTCCGCCGCCACCGCTCGCGCCCGCCCCTCTGGTGGTCGCGCACCGGGGCGCCCGCGTGCCGGGCATCCCGGAGTCCTCGATGGCGGCGATGCGGTACGCCGCGGACGGCGGTGCGACCGTCCTGGAGTTCGACGTGCGCTGGACCCACGACAACGTGGCCGTCGCCGCCCACGACCAGAGCGCCGCGAGCTACACCACCTGCACCGGGAACATCTCCAGCCACACCTGGGACCAGCTCACCGACTGCTTCATCCCCGGCCGCCCGCTCACCCAGGTCTCCGAGATCACCGACTTCGCCCGGGAGCGCGGGCTGGCGATCAGCCCGGAGATCAAGAAGAACAAGCCCACGAAGAACGAGGCCGAGGGGCTGACGGCCCTGATCGACGGACTGCCGACGTACCTGCAGTCCTTCAACTACGAGGCGTTCGCGCCGATGCGCGACGCCGGCTACGCCGGGCCGCTGGTCTACCTGACCACGTCGGCGAACGTGACCAGCACGATCGCCACGGCGAACGCGGCCGGCGCCGCCATCGTCGGCCAGGAGCTCGGCCCGCTGAGCACCACGATGGTCGCGGCCTACCGCGGCGCCGGGCTCCGGGTCTGGGCCTGGACGGCCACCAGCACCACGACGCTGGCCCGGGTGCGCTCGTACGCCGTGGACGCGGTCGTCGCCGACGACGCGCCCTCCGCGCTGCGCTTCTACGCCGCCCAGCGCTGAGCCGGCCGACGGCCGCGGGAGAGCCGCCTTGCCGGCTCGTGAAGCCGGTCAGCGTCGTTCCGGCGACCAGGTGCCCCAGCGGCTGGTGGACCCTTGCGCGAGGGACTGCCGGCGGAGTTGGTTGGAAGCATGGCCGAGAAGAGCAAGTTCCGCCCCACGCAGCACGACCTGGCGGCGGCGACGCCCGACCAGGTCCGCAACGTCGTCCTCGTCGGGCCGAGCCAGAGCGGCAAGACCAGCCTGGTGGAGGCGCTGCTGGCCACCTCCGGCGCGATCCTTCGCGCGGGCTCGGTCGCCGACGGCACCACCGTGTGCGACGCGGAGGAGAGCGAGCAGGCGCACGGCCGCTCGATCTCGCTGGCCGTCGTCCCGCTGCGGTACGACGGCGCCAAGGTCAACCTCATCGACACGCCCGGCTACGCCGACTTCGTCGGTGAGCTGCGGGCCGGTCTCCGGGCGGCCGACAGCGCGCTGTTCGTGATCGCGGCCAACGAGGCCGCCGACGGCATCGACGAGGCGACCCGGGCGCTGTGGCGGGAGTGCGCGGCCGTGAGCATGCCGCGGGCGGTGGTCGTCACGAAGCTCGACCACGCGCGCGCCGACTTCGACGCGGCACTGGCCGCAGCCCGGGACGCCTTCGGCGACAAGGTCCTCCCGGTGCTGATGCCGGACGGCGAAGGCGTCGTGCCGCTGCTCACCGGCGACCCCGATGGCCCGGTCGACCCGCGGCGTGGCGAGCTGATCGAGGGCGTGATCGAGGAGTCCGAGGACGAGGGGCTGATGGACCGCTACCTGTCCGGCGAGGCGATCGACGAGAAGTCGCTGGTCGCCGACCTCGAGACGGCCGTCGCCCGGGCGACGCTCTTCCCGGTCATCCCCGTCTGCGCCCAGACCGGCCAAGGCTGCGTCGAGCTGCTCGGCCTCTTCCTGCGGGCCTTCCCGGCGCCGTCGGAGCACGCGGCTCAGGAGGTGTTCACGCCCGAGGGCAGATCTGCGGGCACGGCGGTCTGCGACCCCGCCGGCCCGCTGGTGGCCGAGGTCGTCCGGACCGCGACCGACCCCTATCTCGGCCGGATCAGCCTGGTACGGGTCTTCTCCGGCACGCTCCTGCCCGACACCCCGGTCCACGTCAGCGGCCACCTCTCCTCGTTCTTCGGTGCGGACTCCGCGCACCTCTCTGGGCACCTCTCTGGGCACGCCGACCACGACGAGGACGAGCGGATCGGCGCGCTGGCCTACCCGTTCGGCGCGCACCAGGTGCCTGCGGGCTCGGTCGTGGCCGGCGACATCGCGGTGGTCAGCCGTCTCGGCCGCGCGGAGACCGGGGACACCCTCTCCTCGGTGGACCAGCCGCGGGTGCTCGAACCGTGGAGCCTCCCCGAGGCGCTGCTGCCGATCGGCATCGTCGGCGCCACCAAGTCCGACGACGACAAGCTCTCCGTGGCGCTGTCCCGCCTGATCGCGGAGGACCCGAGCCTGCGGGTGGAGAACAACCCCGAGACCGGGCAGCTGGTGCTGTGGGTGATGGGCGAGTCCCACGCCGAGGTGGCTCTGGACCGGCTGCGGTCGCGGTCAGGTGTGGAGGTCGAGCTCCGCGACGTCGTGGTGCCGTTGCGGGAGACCTTCGCCGCACCGGCCAGGGGACACGGACGGCACGTCAAGCAGTCTGGGGGGCACGGACAGTACGCCATCTGCGACATCGAGGTCGAGCCGCTGCCCGAGGGGGGCGGCTTCGAGTTCGTCGACAAGGTGGTCGGCGGCGCCGTGCCGCGGCAGTTCATCCCGAGCGTGCAGAAGGGCGTCCGCGCGCAGATGCGGCGCGGCGTGCGCCACGGCTTCCCGGTCGTCGACCTGCGGGTCACCCTCGTCGATGGCAAGGCGCACAGCGTGGACTCCTCGGACATGGCCTTCCAGTCCGCGGGCGCGCTCGCCCTCCGCGAAGCGGCCGGGTCGGCCGGAGTCACCATGCTCGAGCCGTACGACGAGGTGGCGGTGATGATCCCCGACGACCTGATCGGCCCGATCATGAGCGATCTGTCGGCCCGCCGCGGTCGCCTCCTCGGCACCGACAAGATCGACGACCGGACCGTCGTACGCGCGCTGGTGCCGCAGACCGAGCTGGTCCGCTATGCCGTCGACCTTCGTGCCGCGACCCACGGGGCCGGCACCTTCACCCGCTCGTTCGCGCACTACGAGCCGATGAGCGAGGAGCAGGCGAAGGCGGCCGGCGCGGGACTGAGCTCACGTGCCGACACGTGAACTGCCGACTGGTCAGGCGCCGAGGAGCGTGGCGAAGTCGGTGAACCCCTCGTCCGCGCGGGCCGGGCGAGCCGCGACCAGGTCGGTGAGCTGGCCGGCGGCCCGGTCGATGCGCGCGCGGAGCTCGCCGCCGGCGGAGCCGTCGCCCCAGTCCTCGCTGGCAGCGAAGACCGCAGTCGGCACCACGACCGCCCTGAGGTGGGCGAACAGCGGGCGCATCGCGTGCTCCAGCACCAGGCTGTGCCGCGCGGTGCCCGCGGTGGCGGCGATCAGCACCGGCGTGCCCTCGAGCGTGCCGGTCTCCAGGACGTCCAGGAACATCTTGAACATCCCCGAGTACGACGCGGTGAAGACGGGCGTGACCGCGATGACCCCGTCGGCCCGGGCGACGGTCTCGACCGCGTTGGCGAGATCGCCGGCGGGGAAGCCGGTCGCGAAGGCGTTGACCAGGTCGTGGCCCAGCGGGCGGAGCTCGATCACGTCGACCTCAGTGTCCGGGCCCAGCCGTCCGCGCGTCGCCGACGCGAGGAGATCGGCCAGCAGCCGGGTCGAGGACGGCTCGGACAGGCCGGCGGTGATCACGGCGATGCGCGTCATGCGTTCACCTCCTGGGAGACGGCGACCGGGGCGGCCGGAAGCGGCGAGCCGTGTGCCGGCGGGCCGGACGGCACATCGGCCGGGCGCAGCCTCGCGAACTCCGGCCGCAGCTGCTCGACCACCTCGCCGAGCAGGTCGAGCTGGCGCAGGGCGGCGTCGAGCGGCAGACCGGCGTGGTCGATCAGGAAGAGCTGACGCTGGTAGTCGCCGGCGTACTCGCGGAAGCCGAGGGTGCGCTCGACCACCTGCTGCGGCGAGCCCACGGTCAGCGGAGTCTGGGCGGTGAACTCCTCCAGCGAGGGGCCGTGGCCGTAGACGGGCGCCTTGTCGAAGTACGGCCGGAACTCGGCGATCGCGTCCTGGCTGTTGCGCGCCATGTAGACCTGTCCGCCGAGACCGACGATCGCCTGCGACGCCAGCCCGTGCCCGTAGTGCTCGAACCGGCGGCGGTAGAGCGCGACCATCTGCTCGGTGTGCGAGGCAGGCCAGAAGATGTGGTTGGCGAAGAAGCCGTCGCCGTAGTACGCCGCCTGCTCGGCGATCTCCGGGCTGCGGATCGAGCCGTGCCAGACGAACGGCGGGTTGCCGTCCAACGGCCGCGGCGTCGCGGTGAAGCCCTGCAGCGGCGTGCGGAACCGGC
>CAZTHV010000205.1:0-6008 GCA_964613165.1 uncultured Marmoricola sp. | reverse complement strand
CAGGTGCGTCTCGGCCTGCGCGGCGAGGGCGTCGACCAGGTCGAGGACCTGCCCGGCGACGACCTGCCCGTGGTCGCGCAGGAAGACCTTGAACAGCGTGGCGATCTGATCGTTGCGGCTCCGTCCGGCCCGCAGCTTGCCGCCGACCTCGGCGCCGACCTCCTCCAGCAGCAGCCGCTCCAGGGCGCCGTGGACGTCCTCGTCACCGGGGTCCGGGTGCAGCGTGCCGGCGGCGTACCGCTCCCCCAGGACGTCGAGCCCGCGCTGCAGCTCGGCGTGGTCCGCGTCGGTCAGCAGACCGGCAGCGTGCAGCGCCCGGGCGTGCGCCCGCGAGCCCTCCAGGTCGTAGGGGGTCAGCCGCCAGTCGAAGTGGGTGCTGCGCGAGAGCGCCTCCAGCTCCGGGCTGGGCCCGTCGGCGAATCGTCCGCCCCACAGCTTGCCGGTGCGGGTTCCCTCGGTCATGGACTGCCTTTCGGGTCGGTCGCCTGTCCATCAGTGTGCCGGTTGGCGAGGGCGAGCAGCCGCTGGGCGACCGCGTCGCCACCCGCGGGGTCACGGGAGATCACCAGCACGGTGTCGTCGCCGGCGATGGTGCCGATGACCGCGCCGAGCTCGGCCTTGTCGAGGGCGGAGGCCAGGAAGTTCGCGGCGCCCGGCGGCGTGCGCAGCACCACCAGGTTGGCCGTGGCGTCGGCGGAGACCAGCAGCTCGGCGCACAGCCTGGCGAGCCGGGCCTCGGAGGCGGCCGACTCCCGGCCGACGACCGGCGTCCGGTCGCCGCCCTCAGCCGGCACGGCGTACACCAGCGAGCCGGAGGGTGCCCGCACCTTGACCGCGTCCAGCTCGACGAGGTCGCGCGACAGGGTGGCCTGGGTGACGATCACGCCGGCGTCTGCGAGCAGCTCGGCCAGGTCGGTCTGCGACCTGACCTCGTGCGCGGCGAGCAGCTCGATGATGCGCTGCTGGCGCGCTCCCTTGGTCAGCGGGATCACCGGATGGTCGCTCATGTCAGGCCCCGTACGCCGCGTCCAGGATCGCCGGCCAGGCGGCGAGGAACCGCTCGGCGTCGTCGTCGCCGAGGACGAACGGCGGCGCCAGCCGGATCCGCCCGGGGGTGGAGTTGTTGACGATGAACCCGGCCGCCAGGGCAGCGTCGGCCACGGCGGCGCTGCGCTCCTCGCTCAGGTCCAGGCCGATCAGCAGGCCGGCGCCGCGCACCTCGGTGACCCGGGAGTCGGCGCGCAGACCGTCACGGAGTCTCTCGCCCAGCACGGTGACCCGCTCCAGCAGCGCGTCGTCCTCGATGACGCCGATCACCGCGAGCGCGGCGGCGCAGGCGACCGGGTTGCCGCCGAAGGTGGTGCCGTGGTTGCCCGGCTGGAGCAGGCCGGCCGCCTCCCTCAGCGCGATGCAGGCACCGATCGGGAACCCGCCGGCGAGGCCCTTGGCGACGGTGATCACGTCGGGCGGACTGGCCAGCAGCTCGGGCACCGCGTGGTGCGCGAACCAACGGCCGGTACGACCCATCCCGGTCTGGATCTCGTCGAGCCACAGCAGTGCGCCGTGCTCGGCGGTGATCCGCCGGGCAGCGGCCAGATAGCCGTCCGGCGGGACGACCACACCGGCCTCGCCCTGCATCGGCTCCAGCACGACGGCGGCGGTCCGGTCGGTCACCGCGGCGGCGAGTGCCTCGCCGTCGCCGTACGGAACGAAGGTGACCTCGCCGGGCAGCGGCTCGAAGGGCTCCCGGTAGGACTGCTTCGCGGTGAGCGCGAGTGCGCCCATCGTCCGGCCGTGGAAGGCCCCCTCGGTGGCCACCAGGTGGGTCCGCCCGGTACGCCGGGTCAGCTTGAGCGCCGCCTCGTTGGCCTCGGTCCCGGAGTTGGTGAAGAAGACCTTGCCCCCAACTCCGACCGACCCGGCTCCGACCGACCCGGCCGCGACCAGCGCCAGCAGTCTCTCGGCGAGCTCGACCTGCGGGCGCGAGGTGAAGAAGTTGGAGATGTGGCCGAGGGTCTCCAACTGCTCGCGCACCGCCTCGACCAGCGCCGGGTGGGCGTGGCCGAGTGCATTGACCGCGATGCCGCCGAGCAGGTCGAGGTACTCGTGACCGTCGGCGTCCCAGACCCGCGCCCCGTCGCCACGGACCAGGACCCGCTTGGGCTGGCCGAAGGTGTTCATCAGCGACGCGGCGTACCGCTCGCCGAGCTCCGTCTGGTGCGAGCTCACTTCCGCCATCCGGCTGCCCTCGCCTTCCTGGTCTTGGTCTCGACGCCGGGCAGCACCTGGGTGCCGACGCCCTCGGCGGTGAAGATCTCCAGCAGCACCGCGTGCGGCTCGCGGCCGTCGACCACCGTGGCGCGCGGCACGCCGCCCTCCAGCGCGGCGAGGCAGGCCTGCATCTTGGGCACCATCCCGCTGGCCAGCGCCGGCAGCATCTCCGAGAGCGCCTCGGGGCTGATCTCGCCGATCACCTCGTCGCTGTCCGGCCAGTTCTCGTAGAGCCCCTCGACGTCGGTGAGCACGAGCAGCTTGGCGGCGCCGAGGGCGACCGCCAGCGCGGCGGCCGCGGTGTCGGCGTTGACGTTGTGGACGGCTCCGTCCGGATCGGGCGCGACCGAGGAGATCACCGGGATCCGCCCGGCCTCGATCACGTCCAGCACCGCCTCGGGACGCACGCTCTCGACCTCGCCGACGAGGCCGAGGTCGATCTCCTCGCCGTCGACGACCGTGCCGGTACGCCGGGCCGTGAACAGCCCGCCGTCCTCACCGGAGAGGCCGACCGCCAGCGGCCCGTGCTGGTTGATCAGCCCGACCAGCTCGCGCTGCACCTGACCGACCAGGACCATCCGGACCACGTCCATCGCCTCGTCGGTGGTGACCCTGAGGCCGCCCTTGAACTCGCTCTCGATGCCGAGCCGGTCGAGCATCGCGGAGATCTGCGGACCGCCGCCGTGGACCACGACCGGCTTGAAGCCGGCCATCCGGAGGAACACGACGTCCTCGGCGAAGGCGTGCTTGAGCGCGTCGTCGGTCATCGCGTTGCCGCCGTACTTCACCACGATCACCTGGCCGTGGTACTTCATCAGCCAGGGCAGTGCCTCGGCGAGAACGGCTGCCTTGGCCGGGTCGGGTCCGCCGTCCGCGGGGCTCCCCGCTGCGATGTCTGAGGTGCTCATGAGCTGTAGGCGCTGTTCTCGTGGACGTAGGCATGGGTCAGGTCGTTGGTCCAGACGGTGGCCCGTTGGTCGCCGGCCTTGAGATCGATGGTGACGGTGACCTCGCGGCCGGAGAGGTCGACCTTCGCCGGGTCCTCGTCGGGAGTGGAGGACCGGCACACCCAGACGCCGTTCATCGCCACGTCGAGGTCGGCGGGGTCGAAGGCCGCCGAGGTGGTGCCGATGCTGGCCAGCACCCGGCCCCAGTTCGGGTCCTTGCCGAAGACCGCCGCCTTGAACAGGTTGCTCCGGGCCACGCTGCGGCCCACCTCCACGGCGTCCTCCTCGGTAGCCGCGTTCAGCACGGTGATCGCGATCTCGTGGTCCGCCCCCTCGGCGTCGGCGAGCAGCTGGGTCGCCAGGTCGGCGCATGCGCGAGTCAGCGCCTCGGCGAAGTCGTCCGGCGTCGGCGTGATCCCGCTGGCCCCGCTGGCCATCACGGTGACGGTGTCGTTGGTGGACATGCAGCCGTCGGAGTCCAGCCTGTCGAAGCTGACCCTGGTCGCGGTCCGCAGCGCGGCGTCGAGGTCCGCGGCGGACACGATCGCGTCGGTGGTGATCACCACCAGCATGGTGGCCAGCTGCGGCGCGAGCATCCCGGCGCCCTTGGCCATCCCGCCGATGCTCCAGCCGGCGCCCTCGACGACGACCTCCTTGGGAACGGTGTCGGTGGTCATGATCGCGCCGGCGGCATCCGCACCGTGGGACCCGAGCGCCGCGACGGCCGCGTCGACGCCGTCGAGGAGGCTCTGGCGGGGATTGGCCAGGCCGATGAGGCCGGTGGAGCAGACGACCACATCGCCCGCGCCGATGCCGAGCCCGGCCGCCACCTGCTCGGCGACGGCGTGCGTGGTCTGGAAGCCCTCGCTGCCGGTGTAGCAGTTCGCTCCGCCCGAGTTGAGGACGACGGCGCGCACGATGCCGTCCTTGACCACCTGCTCGCTCCAGAGCACCGGATTCGCCTTGCAGCGGTTGGCGGTGAAGACCGAGGCGGAGTCGAAGGCGGGGCCCTGGTTGACGACCAGGGCCAGGTCGGGGGCGCCGGTGGACTTCAGGCCGGCGGCGACGCCGGACGCGACGAAGCCGGCGGGATGGGTGACGGACATGTCTAGTGGCTCTTTCCGGGAGTGACGACGGGGGCGGGGACGATGGTGTGCCCTCGTCGTCGCCACTCCTCGGCGGCCTCCTCGGCGCGGTCGGCCGGCACCAGGATCCAGTCGGTGGGGTACGTCGAGACGGTGAAGACGCTGATCTCCGCCTCCGCCAGCGGAGCCAGCAGGCCGTGCAGGACACCAGCGAGCGCGAGGTCGAGGGTGCCGTCCACGGCGAACGCCGTGAAGGGACCGGCCTTCTTCGCCTTCGTCGGCACCGAGCGGCCGGCGCACACCACCGTGGTCTCGGTGGCCGTCGCGATCACCGCGAACAGCGAGGAGGACTCGACCCAGGCGGGCACGTCGGCGCCGGGCGGAAGCGCGACGACGGCGAGCCGCTCCGGGTACTGGTTCAGCGTGTACACCGTGTCGCTCACGGGGCCACCCCGACCGTGGTCAGCCCGGTGGTCTCCGGCAGGCCGAGCGCCAGGTTGAGGCACTGCACGGCGGCGCCGGCCGTGCCCTTGGCCAGGTTGTCGACCGCACCGACGACGACGGCCCGGCCGGCGGCTCCACCCGCTCCTGGGTCGAGAGCGACCTGCAGGTGCACGCTGTTGGAGCCGAGCACGGCCTGGGTCGTCGGCCACTGGCCCTCGGCGAGCAGGTGGACGAACGGCTCCTCGGCGTAGGCCTTGACGAAGGCGTCGCGCAGGTCGTCGCCGCCCACGCCGGGCCGCACCGTCGCGGTGCAGGTCGCCAGGATGCCCCGCGGCATCGGCACCAGCAGCGGCGTGAAGCTGAGCCGGATCGGCTCCTGGGTCAGCGCGGAGAGGTTCTGCACGATCTCCGGGGTGTGCCGGTGCGTGCCGCCGACGGAGTACGCCGAGACGCTGCCCATCACCTCGCTGCCGAGCAGATGCGGCTTGGCCGCCTTGCCGGCGCCGCTGGTGCCCGACGCCGCCACGACGACCAGGTCGCCGGTGTCGACGAGGCCGGCGTCCACCAGCGGGGCGAGCGCCAGGCTGGACACCGTCGGGTAGCAGCCGGGTACCGCGATCCGCCGAGCGCCGGCGAGCCGGGCCCGCTGGCCGGGCAGCTCGGGAAGCCCGTAGGGCCAGGTGCCGGCGTGCGCCGAGCCGTAGAAGCGCTCCCACGCGCCCGCGTCGGACAGCCGGAAGTCGGCACCGCAGTCGATCACCACGACCTCCTCGCCCAGTGCCTCGGCGTACCGGGCGGACTCGCCGTGCGGCAGGGCCAGGATCACCACGTCGTGACCGGCCAGGGTCTCGGGGCTGGTCCGGTCCAGCACCCGGTCGGCCAGCGGCAGCAGGTGCGGCTGCAGGAGGCCGAGCCGCTCGCCGGCGTTGGAGGCCCCGGTCACGGCGCCGATGCGCACGCCGGGGTGGGCCAGCAACAGCCGGAGCACCTCGCCACCGGCGTACCCGCTCGCGCCGGCCACGGCCACGGAGATCTCGGACATATGCATGACTATACACAGACCTGCATGACTTGTCCGCCCGGTTCGGCGCGGCCGGCGAGCACCGCCCCTCTAGACTTCCCGGACCCCAGACCCAGCACGAGACAGACCCAGCCCGAGACAGACCCAGGACACGAGTTGGCCGGTAGCCACCGCGCGAAGAGACCCGACAGATCGACACGGCCCGCCCGCGGGCGCTCCCATGGTCTGACCCCCCTCGCT
>CAZTHV010000204.1:0-6044 GCA_964613165.1 uncultured Marmoricola sp. | reverse complement strand
CCTGATGCTCTTCGGTGAGAGCGAACGCGGCCCCGATCTGCTGCTCACCGAGCGCGCGCACGACATGCGCTCCCACCCCGGGCACGTCTCGTTCCCCGGCGGCGCCATCGACCCCGGCGACGCCGGGCCGGTCGCTGCCGCGCTGCGCGAGGCCGAGGAGGAGGTCGGCCTGGACCCGGCCGGGGTCGAGGTGGTCGCCTCGCTGCCCGAGCTCTGGCTGCCGCCGAGCAACTTCGCCGTCACCCCGGTCGTCGGTTGGTGGGCCGAGGAGTCACCGGTGGGAGTCGTCGACCCGGCCGAGGTGCACACGGTGCTGCGGGTGCCGCTGGAGGAGCTGCTCGACCCGGCGTACCGGGTCACCGTCACGCACCCGGTCGGCTACTCCAGCCCGGGCTTCCTGATCGGCGAGCACCACGACCTGATCCTGTGGGGCTTCACCGCCGGGATCATCAACAGGCTCTTCGACTTCGTCGGGCTCACCCGCGACTGGGATCCGAGTGTCACCCGCGCGTTGCCGGGTCACATGCTCGGCGTACGCGAGGATTAGCCGGACCCGCCCTGCCCGCGCCCCGACGATCGGTAGAGACGACGATGAACCTCCTCGACTGGCTGCTGGTGCTCGTCGTGCTCGCCTACGCGCTGTCGGGCTACTGGCAGGGCTTCGTCACCGGCGCGTTCGCCACCGCCGGCCTGCTGGTGGGCGGCTTCGCCGGCATCTGGCTGGCACCACAGCTGCTCGGCGGGGCGGAGCCGTCGGTGTGGGTGTCGCTGGGGGCGCTCTTCGTGGTGCTGGTGTGCGCCTCCTTCGGGCAGGCGCTGCTGCAGTACGCCGGGAGCCGACTCCGCGACCGCATCCGCTGGCAGCCGGTGCGCGCGCTGGACGCGGTCGGCGGTGCCTGCCTCAGTGTGGCCGCGGTGCTGATCGTCGGCTGGATGCTCGGCGTGGCGATCAGCGGATCGAGCATCCCGGGGATCGCCCCGATGGTGCGCGACTCCAAGGTGCTGAACTCGGTCAACGAGGTGATGCCGGCCCAGGCGCAGGGCGTGCTGCGCTCCTTCGACCGAGTGGTCGGGTCGAGCTTCTTCCCGCGCTACCTGGAGCCCTTCGCCCGGGAGCGGATCGTCGAGGTGCCGGCGCCGGCGCGCGGAATCCTGACGTTGCCGGCCGTCCAGCGATCCGAGCTGAGCGTCTTCAAGATCCGCGGCAACAACCGCTGCGGCGAGGGGATCGAGGGCACCGGCTTCCTCTATTCGCCCAGCCGGCTGATGACCAACGCTCACGTGGTCGCCGGCGTCACCAAGCCGCTGGTCAGGGTCGGGACCCGCAACCTCCCGGCCACGGTCGTCTACTACGACGCCGACATCGACGTGGCCGTCCTCTCCGTCGAGATCGACGGGCCCACGGTGCGCTTCGACAAGAGCGGCAAGGAGGGGCAGGCCGGCGCCGTGCTCGGCTATCCCAACGACGGCCCGTTCGACGCCCAGCCGGTGCGCATCCGGTCCGAGCAGCGGCTGCGCTCCCCGGACATCTACGGCCGCGGCACGGTCACCCGCGAGGTGTTCTCGCTGCGGGGCAAGATCCGGCCGGGCAACTCCGGCGGCCCACTGGTCTCCCGCGACGGCACCGTGCTCGGGGTGGTCTTCGCCGCCTCGATCACCGATCCGCGGACCGGCTACGCGCTGACCGCGGACCAGGTCGCCGACGCCGCGGCCCGCGGGCTGAGCAGCGGCGAGCAGGTCTCCAGCGGCAACTGCGCCTGAGCGCGGGGGTCCTACGGATCGGTTGCCCGGGCGACCATCTCGTATGACCTCCCGTGGGGATCGGCGTCCGTCGGGATCAGTGCTTGAGCGCCCGGGGGACCTCCTGGACCTGGGCGATGGTGTGCTCCGGGGCGCGGACCTTGCGGATCTTGCGGTAGCCGATCAGCGCCAGCAGCCCGGCGAGCAGGATGTAGGCGCCGAAGACGATCAGGAAGCACCAGGCCAGGTCGAGACCGGTCATGTGCAGGAAGAACGCGAAGGCGATCGAGATCATGATGATCGCGAGCAGCGAGATGAAGCCGGCCAGCGCGAAGAGCGCGATGCCGACGCCGCCGGCCCTGGCGCTGATGCGCAGCTCGGACTTCGCCAGCTCGACGATGTTGCGCACGAGGACGCCGGCGTCGTCGAAGGCGTCGACGACGAGCTTGCCGATCGTCGGCTCGTCCTCGGTCACCGGATCGCGGTGTGCCATGGTGTCCCCTTCGCTCGTGCGGCTCGCGTCGCCGACGACCCTATCCTGTTCGCCGGCTCCGGCCGCGGGTTCGCAGGAGGGCAGTACCCAGTCCCGCCGAGAGCAGTGATGCCAGCAGCACGGCCACCTTCGCCTCCTCGGCGCGCTGGTCGTCGAACGCGAGCCCGGCGACCAGCAGCGCGACCGTGAAGCCGATGCCGGTGAGGATGCCGACGCCGACCAGGTCGCGCCAGGTCACCCCGTCGGCCAGCTCGGCCCGGGTCAGCCTGGTGAGCAGCCAGGTGCCGCCGAGCACGCCGATCGGCTTGCCCACGACCAGGCCCACCAGGACGCCGACCGTCACCGGCGAGCTGGCCAGCCCCTCCAGCGCGGACCGGTCGAGCACGACGCCGGCGCTCATCAGCGCGAAGATCGGTACGGCGAGCCCGGCACTCCACGGCGCGAGCCGGTGCTCCAGCCGTTCGCCGGGAGAGCGCTGCTCGCCGGGGTCGCGGCGGATCCGGGTGAGCAGGCCCAGCGCCGCGCCGGCGATGGTGGCGTGGACACCGCTCTCGTGCAGCAGCCACCACGCCGCGACGCCGAGCAGGACGAGCAGCGCGGGGTGGTCGAGCCGCAGTCGCTGCGTCACGGCGTACGCCGCGAGCAGCAGCAGCGAGCCGGCGAGCGAGAGCACGTGCACGTCGGCGGTGTAGAAGACCGCGATGATCGCGATCACGACCAGGTCGTCGACCACCGCCAGGGTGAGCAGGAAGGCGCGCAGCTGAGCCGGAAGTCCCGGCCCGGCGACCGCGAGGACGGCGAGCGCGAAGGCGATGTCGGTAGCGGCCGGGACCGCCCAGCCGCCCAGGTTGCCGGTGCCCGTCGAGCTCAGCAGGTTCACGATCACGAAGAGCGCCGCCGGGACGGCGACCCCGCAGGCCGCGGCCACGACCGGCACGACGGCGTCCTCGGCGCGGCTCAACGAGCCCACGGTCAGCTCCCGGGCCAGCTCCAGGCCGGCGACGAGGAAGAAGAGGGTCAGCGCGCCGTCGGCGGCCCAGTGCTCCAGATCGAGCGGGCCGACCCGGAGCTCGCGCACCGACAGGTAGGAGTCGCCGCCGGCGTTGGCCCAGACCAGCGCCAGGGCGGCAGCGCCCAGCGCGACCGCCCCGCCGACGCTCTCGGAGCGGAACAGCCCGCCGAGATAGGAGTCCTCCTCGGCGGAGAGCCGGGCAAGGACGCGGTGACGAGCCATGTGGTGGTGCCTTTCTCGGGAACGGTCGGACCCTGCCGACCAGACTTCCCGGCGCACCAGGAGCACATGTTACGGGACCCGGGTCGGTGCCTCGGCGCCACGGATGAAAGGATCACCTCAGTGGAGGGGAGTATTCCTTCGCGGCGATGTCGTCAGCACGGTGGTCACGTGACCACCCGGGGTCGCCGGCCCGCTCGGATCCGAGCAGGCGGAAGAGACCTCCGGACCATGCCCCTGCCCTGGTATATCTGGGGAAGCCTGTCCGGAGGAAGCCCATGCACGTCACCCCGTTGGTCTGGTGGATCACCATCGGCGTCACCACCGTCTTGATGGCCATCGACCTGTTCGTCATCGGCCGGCGACCCCACGAGCCGTCCCGTCGCGAGGTCGCCGTCGCGCTGAGCTTCTTCATCGGGCTGGCCATTCTCTTCGGCATCGGGGTGTGGGTCGTCGCCGGGCAGCAGTACGGGACCGAGTTCTTCGCGGGCTGGCTCACCGAGTACTCGCTGTCGGTGGACAACCTGTTCATCTTCCTGATCATCATGGGCAAGTTCGGCGTACCACGTCAGTATCAGCAGACCGCACTGATGATCGGCATCGTCCTTGCCCTGGTGATGCGCGGCATCTTCATCGGACTCGGCGCCGCGGCGATCGACAACTTCACCTGGGTCTTCTACATCTTCGGCCTCTTCCTCATCTACACCGCGGTCAAGCTGGCCAAGGAGGGCGCCGAGGACGAGGACGAGTACGAGGAGAGCGCGCTCATCCGCTGGGTGGAGCGGCGGCTGCCGGCCACGTCCAACTGGCACGGCACCAAGATGATCATCAAGGAGGGCGGCCGCCGGCTGATCACCCCGATGTTCATCGTGATCCTGGCCCTGGGCACCACCGACCTGCTCTTCGCCCTGGACTCGATCCCGGCGATCTTCGGCCTCACCAAGGAGCCCTACCTGGTCTTCACCGCGAACGTCTTCGCGCTGATGGGCCTGCGTCAGCTCTACTTCCTCATCGGCGGCCTGCTGGAGCGGCTGGTCTTCCTGTCGTACGGGCTTGCGTTCCTGCTCGGCTTCATCGGCGTCAAGCTGGTGCTGCACGCGCTGCACACCAACGAGCTGCCGTTCGTCAACGGCGGGCAGCACGTCGACTGGGCGCCGGAGATCCCGATCTGGATGTCGCTCGGCGTGATCCTGGCGACCCTGGTGGTGACGACGGTGCTCAGCCTGCTCGTCTCCCGCCGGATGTCGGAGAAGGATCGCGACCGGGTCACCGGTCCTCGCGGTCACTGACCCGGTCCCGCCGGCTCAGGGAGCCGACGTCGTCCGGTAGGTCTGACCCGCATGGAGGTCGGCTGCTGGCCAGGCTCGGCTGCGGGCCGGGCTGGTGGCTGGGCTGAGCTCGGGCTTTGCTCCGGGCTTCCGGTCCTGCAGTGGTCGGGTTGTCGGCAGCAGCGAGAGCGGGGCGCCGGGTCGCCTCCTGCTGTCGGGCTCAGCGTCCGCGGGCCGGCCGCTGACCGCGCTGGACCGAATGAGGTGAGGCGCAGCCATGCCCGGCCGCTCGCGCAGGGCCGACGCTTCGACGGAGACTAGAACACGTTATCGTCTCGGCATGATCCTGGATCGGTTCAGAGTCGAGGGACAGGTCGCGGTGGTGACCGGGGCCGGGCGGGGGATCGGCGCGGGCAGCGCGGTCGCCCTGGCGGAGGCGGGGGCGGACGTGGTGGTCTCCGCGCGGCACGCCGACCAGCTCGATGTCGTGGCCGAGCGTGTCCGGGCGGCGGGGCGCCGGGCGCTGGTCGTGCCTGCCGATCTGTCCGACCTCGACGCCGCCGCGGGCCTGGCGGAGGCCGCTCGCGAGGAGTTCGGGCGGCTGGACATCGTGGTCAACAACGTCGGCGGGACGATCCCCAACGCCTTCCTGGACACCGACCCGGCGTACCTGGAGGACGCGTTCCACTTCAATGTCAGCACCGCGCACGCGCTGAGCCGCGCGGCGGCGCCGCTGATGCTGGCCGACAAGGACGGCGGGCCCGGTGGGGCGATCGTCGGCATCTCCTCGGTGGTCGGCCGCGTGGCGGGCCGCGGCTATCTGGCCTACGGCACCGCCAAGGCGGCCCTGGCCCACTGGACCCGTCTCGCCGCCACCGATCTGAGCCCGGAGATCCGGGTCAACGCGATCGCCGTCGGCTCGGTGATGACCAGCGCGCTGGAGTTCGTCGCCACCGACGAGGCGACGATGGCCGAGCTGACCGGCAAGACGCCGCTGGGACGGCTCGGCGCGGTCGAGGACGTCGCCGCGGCCGTGCTCTACCTGGCCAGCCCGGCCGGCGCCTTCCTCACCGGCAAGGTGCTGGAGGTCGACGGCGGCTTGCAGGCGCCCAATCTCGACCTGAGGCTGCCCGATCTCCCGATCCCCGGAGGACAGTCATGAGTGCACCCGTGAAGCGCGTCGTCGGCTGGTCCACCGGCACCGTCGGCCGGCACGTCATCGCCGGCATCGACGCCCGGCCGGACCTGGAGCTGGTCGGCGTCTGGGTCTCCAACCCCGGCAAGGTCGGCCAGGACGCCGGCCGGCTGGCCG
>CAZTHV010000203.1:0-6124 GCA_964613165.1 uncultured Marmoricola sp. | reverse complement strand
GCAGGATCGCCACGCCGCAGAGGCCGAACAGCAGGGGGGCGATCATCCGGCGGGTCCCGAAGCGGGCCAGCTCGACGCGGATCAGACCGATCACTCGGGGTCACCCCCATCGTCCTTGGCGCCGGCCGGGAGGTGGCCGGTGAGCTCCAGGAAGAACGACTCCAGGTCGGGGCGTACGGCGGACAGCTCGCGCACGTAGGCGCCGTGCTCGGCCAGTACCCGGGAGATCTCCTCGGGACGCTCGTGACCCTCGACCAGCAGGAAGTCGCCGTCGCGACGCACGGAGTAGCCCGCCGAGGTCAGCGTGGCCTCGGCCGCCACCGGGTCGGCGACCCCGACCCGCGTCCGCGAGACGCTCTCACCGATCAGCTCCTCGACCGTGCCGCTGGCCAGCAGCCGGCCCTCGCCGATGATCGACACCGACGCGCAGACCTGCTGGACCTCCGCGAGGATGTGTGAGCTGAGCAGCACGGTCACCCCGGTCTCGCCGAGCCGGCGAACCGTCTCGCGCATGTCGCTGATGCCGGCGGGGTCGAGGCCGTTGGTGGGCTCGTCGAGCAGCAGCAGCTCCGGCTCCTTCAGCAGGGCGGCGGCGACTCCGAGCCGCTGCCGCATGCCCGAGGAGTAGGCGTGGAACGGCCGCCGCCGGGGCAGCTCGAACTGCTCGAGAAGCTCGCCGACGCGCGCCCGGCGGATGCCGGCGCTGCGGGCGAGGAGCATCAGGTTGCGGCGGGCACTCAGGTCCGGCGCGAAGAGCGGCTGCTCGACCATGGCGCCCACCCGGCCGACCACCTCGGCCAGGGCGTCGGGAAGGCGGTCGCCGAGCACGCGGATCTCGCCGCCGTCCGGTCTGGCCAGCCCGAGCAGCATCCGGATCGTGGTGGTCTTGCCCGAGCCGTTGGGGCCCAGGAAGCCGTGGACGCCGCCCCGGGGGACGCTGAGGTCGAGATCGTCGACGGCCACCACGCGGCGTCCACGGTCACGGAACGTCTTGCGGAGTCCGTGGGTCTCGATCACCAGATCGGTCACGGGGTCGGTCACACCGGTCATGCTCTCGCAGGCGCCGCTCAGCCGAGGGGATTGATCACCGGGACACGCAGGCCGGTGGCTATGCGCTGCGGCTCCGGGCGGGGCTCATAGTCGGGCGTGGCGTCGTATGCCGACCAGTCGAGCAGCTCCTCCAGGTGCCGCTCGACCAGCGGCAGGACCTCCTCGATGGTGACCGTCCGGCCGAGCTCGGCGCTCAACGAGGTGACCCCGGCATCCTCGATGCCGCACGGCACGAACCGGTCGTACCAGGCGAGGTCCATGTCGCAGTTGAGCGCGAAGCCGTGCATCGTGACACCGCGGCTGACCCGGATGCCGAGCGCGGCGATCTTGCGCTCGGCGCGTCCGGCCTCCGCATGGAGCCACACACCGCTGCGGCCGGGGACGCGCGCGGAGGCGACGCCGAGGTCGGCGCAGACGCGGATCAGCGCCTCCTCGACCCGGCGGACGTAGTCGACGACGCGCACGTGCTCGGCCGGCCGCACGATCGGATAGCCGACCAGCTGCCCGGGGCCGTGGAAGGTGATCTTGCCGCCGCGGTCGACGTCGATCACCTCGGCGCCGCCGGGGTCGGCCGGCCGCTCGTGGGGATCGGTCCGCTTCCCGCAGGTGAAGACCGGTGGATGCTCCAGCAGAAGCACCTGCTCGGGTCCTCCGTCGACCACCGCGGCGTGCGCCTCCCGCTGCAGGTCCCACGCGGTGCGGTAGTCGACCAGCCCGAGGCGGCGGTAGGCGCGCATCGAGGTCCGCTCGGACGTCGGAGTGGTCACCTCTGCAGGGTAGCCCGGCCGCTGGATCGACCCGCCTGTGGATTGCGTGAGCGGGCGACGGCCGTCGGCAGCCATCCTGGGCGTCATGTCCCGGCTGGCACTCGCAGGCGCGCTGATCGCGACGGTCGTCGCCGTCGCCCTCGGCGTCCTCCTGACCGACCCGGTGCCCCCGAGGCCGCACGCGCACGAGTCGCCTCCCGCTCGTCGGGCGGTCGAGGTGCTGCGGTCCTGGGACGCCGAGCGCTCGGCGGCCTGGGCGCGGGGTGACACCGCCGCGCTGCGGGACCTCTACGTCGCCGGGTCGGTGGCCGGTCGCCGCGATGTCCGCTCCCTGACGGCGTACGCCGCGCGCGGGCTGGTCGTCCGGGGCATCCGGATGCAGCTGCTGTCCGCGCAGGTGCTCGCCGATCGGCCGCGGCTGGTGCGGCTGCGGGTCACCGACCGGCTGACCGGGGCTGTGGTGGTGCGCGGCGGCGAGTCCAGCCCCTTCCCGGCCGACCGGGCGACGACGCGGACCCTGACCCTGCGGTTGGTGGGCGGGCGCTGGCGGATGGCGTCGGTGGAGGGAGCCTAGGCGGAGGGAAGTGAGGCGAGCGCCGTCTCCAACACCTCGCGCACGGTGGGGTCATGGAACTCGTAGCCGGCCTCCAGGAGCACCCGGGGGACCGTGCGGAGAGAGCCGAGAACCTCGGGTGCCATCGCGCCGGCGGCGGCGCGGACCGCGAACGCGGGCACGTGCAGGAAGGCGGGGCGGTGCAGCTGCCGGGCGAGCTCGGCGGTGAACTCGGCGTTCGTCGGCACCTGCTCGCAGCACAGGTTGACCGGGCCGCGGATGTCGTCGTGCCCGGCGAGGAAGACCACGGCGCCGACCCAGTCGCGCAGGCTGACGACCGGGTAGTGCTGACGGCCGTCGCCGAGGCGGCCACCCAGGCCGGCGAGGAACTGCAGCCGCTGCTGCTTCAGCGGCGGTGAGGAGCGGTCGTAGACCGGCGCCGTCCTCAGCACGCACACCCGGGCGTCGCCCGCGGCGGCGGTCGCCTCCTGCCACTCGCGGGTCACCGAGGTCAGCAGCGCGTCGCCGCGGCTGCCGGAGTCCTCGGTCAGCACCTCGTCGCCGTGGTCGCCGTACACCGAGATGCCGTTGCCGGCGAGGAAGGCCGGCTTGCGCGCGCCGGCGCCGATCGCCTCGGCGAGCACCCGCGTGGTGGTCACCCGGCTGTGTCGCAGGTTGCGGGCCCAGGTCTTCGAGTGCGGGTTGCCGAGGGTGGGGGAGCCGGCCAGGTTGACGACGATGTCGGCACCCTCGACGAGGTCGCGGTCGATGCCGTCGCCGTACGGGTCCCAGTGCGCCTGGTCGGCGGCCACCGGATCGTGCCTGGTCAGCGAGACGACCTCATGGCCGTCGCGGAGCAGCCGGTCCCTGAGGTGGGTGCCGAGGAAGCCGGACGCGCCGGCGAGCAGGAAGCGCATGGCCCCACCGTGTCACGCGTCCGGGAGCGACCACACTAGGCTCGCTCCCGTGAGTGATTTCGATGTCGTCGTCCTCGGTGCCGGCCCTGGTGGGTACGTCGCCGCCATCCGTGCCTCGCAGCTGGGTCTCAAGACCGCCGTGGTCGAGCTGAAGTACTGGGGTGGTGTCTGCCTCAACGTCGGCTGCATCCCGTCCAAGGCGCTGCTCAAGAACGCCGAGCTGGCGCACGTGCTCACCCACGAGAGGGACAAGTTCGGCATCACCGGCGACGCGTCGATGTCCTACGAGCCGACCCATGCCCGGAGCCGCCAGGTCTCCGACGGCATCGTCAGGGGGGTCCACTTCCTGATGAAGAAGAACAAGATCGAGGAGATCCACGGCTGGGGCACCTTCACCGGTCCGCTGAGCAATGGCGAGAAGGCGATCTCGGTCAAGGGCGAGGACGGCTCGGTGCGGACCGTCACCGGCGACAGCATCATCATCGCCGCGGGTGCGACCGTGCGCCTGGTGCCGGGCGTCCAGCTCTCCCCGAACGTGGTCACCTACGAGGAGCAGATTCTCGACGACCAGCTGCCGGGCTCGATCGTCATCGGTGGCTCCGGCGCGATCGGCGTCGAGTTCGCCTACGTGATGAAGAGCTTCGGCGTCGACGTGACCATCGTGGAGTTCCTCGACCGGATGGTGCCGACCGAGGACGCCGAGGTCTCCAAGGAGCTGCTCAAGCACTACAAGAAGCTCGGCGTCAACGTGCTGCTCTCCACCGCCGTGAAGGGCGTCGAGGACACCGGCTCGGGCGTGAGAGTCACCGTGGCTCCGGCCGCGGGCGGGGACCAGCAGGTCATCGAGGCCGACAAGTTCCTGGCCGCGTTCGGCTTCGCGCCGCGGATCGAGGGCTATGGACTGGAGGCCGCCGGCGTCGCGACCACCGAGCGTGGTGCGATCGCCGTGGACGAGCGCGGCCGCACCAACGTCGACGGCGTGTACGCCATCGGCGACGTCACCGGCAAGCTGATGCTGGCGCACACCGCCGAGGCGATGGGCGTCGTCGCGGCCGAGACCATCGCGGGCGCGGAGACGGTCGAGATCGACTTCGACATGATCCCGCGGGCGACGTACTGCCAGCCGCAGATCGCCTCCTTCGGCTACACCGAGGAACAGGCGCGCGAGAAGGGGTACGACGTCAAGACGGCGAAGTTCCCGTTCTCCGCCAACGGCAAGGCGATGGGTCTCGGGGACGCCGTCGGCTTCGTCAAGGTGGTCGCCGACGCGAAGTACAACGAGATCCTCGGCGCGCACCTGATCGGCCCGGACGTCACCGAGCTGCTCCCCGCGCTCACCCTCGCGCAGAAGTGGGACCTCACCGCCGACGAGGTCGCCCGCAACGTCTTCGCCCACCCGACCCTCTCCGAGGCCGTCAAGGAGGCCGTCGAGGGCATCGCCGGCCACATGATCAATCTCTGAGAGCTCGCCTCAGAGCATGGCGTAGCGGAGCAGGAAGTCACGCTCCGGGTTCCGGCCGCCGTCGGGGTCCGGAGCGGGCTCGGTGTCCTGGGAGGTGATGGTGTCCTCCAGCCGGACCGGCTCCGGCAGGTGCCGGAAGCCCTCGCGGGGGTCTTGCTCGCTCATGGTCCCAGTGTGCGCCGCGGATCAGGCGCGCGCGAGGGTACGCCGCACCAGATCCGCGACGGACCCGAATCCGCGACGGACAGGGGCAGGCGTCCCTCAGACCTCGAACTGGGCGGCCTGGAGGCGCTCCTTGACGTCGGTGAGGAACCGGGCGGCGTCGGCGCCGTCGACCAGGCGGTGGTCGTAGGTCAGCGCCAGGTAGACCATGTGCCGGACCGCGATCGTCTCGCCGAGGTTCGGGTCGTCGATCACCACCGGCCGCTTCACCACCGAGCCGGTGCCGAGGATCGCGACCTGCGGCTGGTTGATGATCGGGGTGTCGAAGAGCGCACCCCGGCTGCCGGTGTTGGTCAGCGTGAAGGTGCCGCCGGCGAGCTCGTCGGGACCGATCTTGTTGGTCCGGGTGCGCTCGGCGATGTCGGCGATCTTCTTGGCGAGACCGGAGATGGAGAGGTCGCCGGCGTCCTTGATGACCGGGGTGAGCAGGCCCTTCTCGGTGTCGACGGCGATCGAGAGGTTCTCGTGGTCGAAGTAGGTGACCTCGCCCTTGTCGGTGTCGATGGCGGCGTTGAGGGAGGGGTGGATCTTCAGCGCGTCCGTGGCAGCCTTGGCGAAGAACGGCATGAAGGAGAGCTTCACGCCCTCTCGTGCCGCGAACTCCTCCTTGGCCGCGTCACGCATCCGGGCGATCGCGGTCACGTCGACCTCGACCACGGTGGTGAGCTGGGCGGAGGTCTGCAGCGACTCGACCATCCGCGTCGCGATGACCTTGCGCAGCCGGCTCAGCGGCTCGGTCTTGCCACGCAGCGGGCTGGCTGCCGCCGGTGCTGCTGCCGGGGCGGCCGGTGCCGAGGGAGCGGGAGTCCCGGCAGCGGGTGTCTTGGCCGCCTCTGCCGCCGCGATCACGTCCTGCTTGCGAATGCGCCCTCCGACGCCGGTGCCCTTGACGGTGGCCAGGTCGACGCCATGCTCGGCGGCCATCTTGCGCACGAGCGGGGTCACATAGGAGCCGTTGTCGCCCGCGGGTGACGCGGCCGGGGTCTCCTGCGCGGCCGGCGCTGGTGCGGGGGGCGCCGAGGCCGGCGCGGGGACCGGTGCGGCCGGAGCTGGAGCGGGCGCGGCGGCGGGAGGTGCCTCGGGGGCAGGCGCGGCGGCAGCAGGTGCCTCGGGAGCCGGGGCCGACGGCGTGGCGGCCGGCTCGCCGGAGCCC
>CAZTHV010000202.1:0-6237 GCA_964613165.1 uncultured Marmoricola sp. | reverse complement strand
CTGCTCGCCGCGCTGCGCGAGCAGGTTCTCCCGGATCTCCTCGCGCAGCGTGCGCTGCCGATGTCCGGAGGCGCGCAGGGTGCCGACGGTGTCGATGGCGGGGGGCGTGGCGGAATTGATCACCCTTGCAGGCTACTCAGCCGGTGCCAGCGATCACGGTACGGAGGGGGGGGCGTAGCATGCCGGGATGCCTGACCCGGAGACCATCGCCGCCCACCTGATCCACGCCGTCGAGCTCGCCGACCAGGACTCGCGAAGCGGGGGACGGCCCTTCGGGGCGGTGGTCGTGCTGGGCGAGGAGGTGCTCGCCGTCGGCCTGAACACGATGATCCCCGACCACGACCCGACCGCCCACGCGGAGGTCAACGCGATCCGGGAGGCCTGCCGCCGCCTGGAGACCCTGCGCCTGGACGGCGCCGTGCTCTACGCCAGCTGCGAGCCGTGCCCGCTCTGCCAGGCCACCGCGATCGGCACCGGCATCGAGCGGGCCTACTTCGCGGTGCCCGCCGAGGACGCCCGTGCGGCGGGCTGGCCCTACCTGGACCTGAGCATGCGGCTGCAGATCGCGTGGCGGGCGGCGTCCGAGGAGTACGCCCGGCATCACGAGATCGCCGACCCGGAGCGGCCCTTCACGACCTGGCGAGAGCTGGCCGGCTAGTCGCCAGCCTTCCATCGGCCGTCACGCAGGAGGCGGTCACGCAGGCGAGAGGGCGATCTCGCCGCTCTCCAGCCGGCGACGAGCGTCGGCGCGAAGGGCGGCCTTGGCCAGCTTGCCGCCCTCGGAGACCGGCAGCTCGTCCACCACCACCAGGTATTCCGGCAGCCATTCCTTGCTGACGCCCTCGGCGACCAGGTGACGCCGCACATCGGCGAGGGTGACCTGCGCTCCGGCGCAGATCACGAAGACACACACGCGCTCGCCGAACACCTCGTCGGGAACGGCGACCGCGGCCGCCCGCATGACGCCCGGCACCCTGCTGACCAGATCCTCGACCGCCGGGGCGCTGATGTTCTTGCCGCCTCGGATGATGAAGTCCGAGGTCCGGCCGACCACCTGGAGATAGCCCTGCTCGTCGATGGTCACCAGATCGCCCATGAGCAGCCAGCCGTCCGAGGTGTACAGCTCCCGGTTGGCCTCGTCGTCGTTGTAGTAGCCCTGGGACCGGACGATGCCGGTGAGGGCGGGCCGGCCGGGCCCGGCCGAGAAGTCGATCTCGTTCCGCTCCGCATCGAAGAGTCGCACCTCGACCTCGGGAATCAGGCGTCCACCGGTCGTATAGCGCCGTTCCGGCGGATCGTCGACCACCGTGTAGCTGAGTACGCCGCTCTCGTTGGAGCCGTACATGTTCACGATCGTCGCACCGGTACGGCTCTCGAACTCCATCGCCTTGTGAGGAGGCACCGCCTCTCCCCCGGTGAACATCACCCGGAGCGCGGAGAGATCGAAGTCATCGAGGTCCGGCTGTCCCAGGAGCATCACGAACTGGGTGGAGACGGCCATGAAGACCGTGACCCTCTCGTCCTGGAGCATCCGGAGCGTCGTCTGTGGATCGAATCTGGGCAGCACCACCGTGGGGGCACCCAGCAGGGTGGGACTGAAGTGCGCCGTCCACAGCCCGAACCCGAACGGCGCGGGCACCACGCTCATGCACACGTCGTCGACGGTCAGGCTGCCGCAGTCCACGGCGTACTCGTGGTACTTCAGCCAGCGGCGCTCGTCATGCGCGACGCACTTGGGCAGGCCGGTGGTTCCCGAGGTCGAGTTGATGATCGACAGCGCGTCCACCGGGCGGCGGCGACCCGCGATCCGCTGCTCGGCGGCGACCAGAAGATGCCGATCGGGGACCGAGCGCACCTCACCCAGCGGAGTCGGCATCACCTCGTCGACGTCGAGATAGCGGGACAGGTGTGGCAGCTCGGCAGCCATGCGCTCGAACAGCGCCCTGGTGTCGGCCCCGCCCACCATCGGCACCGTGACGAGGGTGGTGGCCTCCGTCCTGGTCAGGAGGTGCCGTACCTCCCGCTCGCCGGAGCGGGCCCCGATCCCGACCGCCACCACGCCGGCGCGCAGCGCGGCCGAGAGGACCGTGTGGATCACGACGCCGTCGGGGAGCCAGATCGCCACCGGCTCGCCCGGCGCGATGTCCGCGTCGACCAGAGCGGCCGCGATCAACGAGATGTAGCCGTCATAGGCCGCCCAGCTCAGCCTGCCTGCCGGCTCGATGTAGGCCCAGCCATCGGGCTTGGTCTCGGCGTGGCTGCGGATCGCCTCGTCCAGGCTGCTCCAGGTGGGCACCCTGGACAGAGAATCGCGCAGCCGCTGCATGTCGTGCATTGCCCCGCCCTCCACTAGCGTTCGCCGGCCCGGAGCCGGCCGTACTCGTTCCGGAGCGTGTCGCCTACTCCGCGCCGAGATCGTCGCCCACGCTGCCGGCCGCCAGGGCCTGGCGAAGCTGCCGCACCGATGCGAAGAACTCCTCGGTGGTGCGCGCCTGCGCCGTGCGTGGCCGCTCGAGCGGGATATCGACGATGTCGACGATCCGGCCTGGCTCCTTGCCCATGACCGCGACCCGATCGGCGAGGAAGACCGCCTCGTCCATGTCGTGGGTGACGAACACGATCGTGCGCTTGGTCGCCGCCCAGATGCGCAACAGCTCCTCGTTGAGGTGCTCGCGAGTGAAGGCGTCCAGGGCGCCGAAGGGCTCATCCATCAGCAGGACACTGGCGGAGTTGACCAACGAGCGGGCGATCGACACGCGCTGCTGCATTCCGCCGGAGAGCTCGGCTGGGTAGCGACCGTCGAAGCCCTCGAGCTGGACGAGCTGGAGCAGCTCACGGGCGCGCTCCCTGGCCTCCGCCTTGGGCACTCGCTTCCCGCGGCCCAGTGCCAGCGGCAGCATCACGTTCTCGGTCACCGTCTTCCACGGCAGCAGCCGTGGACTCTGGAAGACGATGCTGAAGTCCTCCTGTGGCCGGGTGATCCGGGTGTCTCCGACCCAGATCTCGCCTTCCGTAGGCTTGAGGAGCCCGGCGATCATGCGAAGCAGAGTCGACTTGCCGCAGCCGCTCGGGCCCACCAGAGCCAGGAACTCGCCAGGCTGGACCTCGATCGACGCATCCCTGAGCGCCAGGAACGGCGGCTCCTTGGGAATCTCGAAGCTCTTGCTGACGGACCGGATGCTGATGTTGGCCCGAGCGACTGTGGCTGTCGTCATTGTTCAGATCCCTCTCAGAACGTCTTCGCCTGCTCGACGATCTTGCTCTCGTCGAAGTCGTTGTACTTCTCCGCGAACTGAAGGTCGAGCAGCGTCTTCAGGTCCGGTACGGCCGGCAGGATTCCCGCGTCGACCTGGAACTGCAGCGACTTGAGGACGTCTGCCTCGTCCGCCGTACCGTACAGACCGTCAGGACCCTTGCCCAGGTAGGTCAGCGTGATCCGCTCCTGGATCACGTCGGCCCACTGCTGGAGGACCTCAGGCTTGTCACCGTCGGCCGGCTTGGACGTCGGGTACGTCTCCCAGTGGATGGTCACCGCCGCCGACGGGTTGGCGTTGGCGAAGGTCATTCCCTTCAGGGTCGCCCGAATGAAGCCGATGATCGCCTCCGGGTCCTTCTGCACCATCTCGCGCCGGACGAGCCAGCCGCCGAAGGCCGGGAGAGTGTCCGACGGAACCTCGATGACGCGCATCTTGGTCCCGAGCAGGTGCCCGATCACCGAGTTGAACGAGTCCGCACCCGCGTAGGCCTGGATCTGGTCCTTCTCGAACGCCGCCGCGGCCTGGGTGCCGATGCCCACCGGCAGGAACTTGACGTCCTTCTCCGGGTCGAGTCCGCCCTGGTTCACCACGGCCTTGCCGTACTGGATCATCGGGCCGGCCATGGCCAGGACTCCGATGGTCGCGTCCTTGAGGTCGGCAGCGGTCTTGATGTCGCTGTCCTCGGGCACCACCAGCCGGAAGGAGTGTGACTTGTTCAGGTAGACGGCCACCAGGCTGTCGTCCTTGTCACCGGCGAACTGGACCATTGCGGGACCGCCCGCCTGGACGATGTCGGCCTGGCCGGCCTGCACCATCGCGGCCGCCTTGTCGGCACCCTGGACGCCGCGGGTCTCGACCTCGAGACCCTCGTCCTTGAAGTAGCCGAGCTTCTCGGGAACCGAGGAGTGGAACGCCGCGGTGGCGCCCAGGCCGGGGTCGGCGTTGACCTGGATCAGCTTCGTCAGCGGCTTGCTCGCGGCACCGTCGTTGTCGGCGCCGTCATCGCTACCGCACGCGGCGGTGACGACGAGGAGCCCTACAACGAGGCCCGCTAGATACATTCTGTTCTTGAACATCTTTATCCTTTCGCAGGTGTGTCGTGACTCCCCAGGAAGTCAGTTCGGTGTGACATTCTTTGGACCCAGTTGCATCAGGGCCACGGCCAATGCCTTCATGGCAAGACCGACGATCGCCATGCAGAAGAGAGCGGCGAACACTCCCGGCGCATCGCCGATCTGGGAGAACTGGAGGACCAGGAATCCGAGTCCCTCCCCAGAGGCGACGAACTCTCCCGCGATGACGCCCAGGAGGGCGCCCACGATCGCCAGATCCAGCGACGGCAGGATGAAGGCCAGCGCTCGGGGCACCCGCAGGTGCCGGAACTGCTGCCATGCCGTGGCACGGTTGGACTCGAAGAGCTCGATCTCGTCCCGACCCACCTCCCGCAACCCGGCCGCGGTGTTCGCGAGGACCGGGAAGAAGGCGATCGAGGCCCCGACCGCCACCTTGGAGGACATGCCGTAGCCGAACCACAGCACGAACAGCGGCGCGACGGCGATCTTGGGAAACGACAAGCCCACCAACACGAAGGGGTAGAGCGTCCGCCGGGCCAGCGGCACGAAGGCGAAGAGCGCGCCGAAGGCGACCCCGATGCCGAGGCCGAGCGCCACGGCGAGCAGCGTTGCCCAGGTGGTGGCCCAGATGTGCTCCCAGTACAGGTCGGAGGTGATGACGCCGTTCTGGAATGCGGTCCAGGTCTGCATCGGTGAGGGCAGCACGAGGTTCGACATCAGCTCGCGGTCATAGGTCACCTGCCAGCTGAACACCAGGAGCGCCGCCACCACGACGACGGCGAAGCTGGTCACCAGGGCGCTGCGCACGCCTTGCGCCGTCCGGCTGGATCGCCGAGGGCCCTTCGGCTTCTTCTCGGTGAGTGCCGAGGTAGAGCTGGCGGTCAACGTTCTGTCCTCTCTTGCTGGGTCGCACTCGAATCAAGGTCCGGTCGCCGGCCGAAGAAGACCGTCTCCTCGACCTCGTAGATCCGGACGTTCGACTCGGACTCGGTGTCCATGAAATTGACGTGGTCGGCGAACATCGCCGCCAGCTGCGGGCGCTGGAAGGCGGCCTGCATGCTCTCGGCGTCGCGGAAGTACACCTCGCAGAATGCGTCGAAGTCCGGTTCCACCTCGCGTCGCTCGGGACGGTTGAAGTCATTGACGGCGGCACTGCGCACCCGCTCGAAGACCACCGCGACGAACCCGTCGACGCCGTCGAAGCCCTGGCGAGCCAGGCCCATGTGGACGCTGCGATAGTGCTCCTCGCACTCGGCCCCGGTCATCCCGGGCCGGTCGCGCCAGCCGAATCTCATCTTGATCATGGCGAGGGATCTCCGTTCGGACAGACGACGACCTTGATCGGCGCCGCGGCTGGGTCCAGACCGGCGACCACATCGATCGCCTGGTCCGAGTCGGTGAGGCCGAATCGATGGGTGACCAGTGGTCGCAGCAGCTCGGCGTTCGCGGTCAGCAGCGCCGCCGCCATCGGCGCCGCGCTGGGGCGGTTGGACAGGACTCCCTGCCAGCGCACCTGGTTCCAGATCAGATCTCGCAAGGGGAGGCCCACGTCCTGCGTGGTGTTGATCGGACTGGCCGCGACGATCACGCCACGGGGGCGAACGGCCAGGGCCGCCGTCCGTGCGCTGGCCGGACTGCCGGAGACGTCGATGACGACGTCCGCCATCGCGGCCATGGTGTGGGCCCGCACCACCTCCACCACGGACTCGACATCCGCCTCGATCGATACGTCCGCGCCGAGGCTGCGGCCTGCCTCGAGGCGGCGCCGGTCGGCTGCCAGGCCGGCCAGCAGCACCAACCCCGCGCCGCGCGCCTTGGCGGCGACACAGGCCGCCAGCCCCTGGGGGCCGGGGCCCAGGATGAGCACCACCTGGCCGGGCTGGACACTGCCCCCGACCTCGCCGGTC
>CAZTHV010000201.1:0-6254 GCA_964613165.1 uncultured Marmoricola sp. | reverse complement strand
TCTCAGCGGCGTTGCCGGCGGTCACGGCGACCGCGAGAAGCGCGGTGCCGACGACTGCGCGCGCCACCGCGGCTCCGGTCATTGTGGTCCCCGCAGCCGGGCCAGCCTGCTGGCGGCGCCCTCCGGCCGCTCCACCGCCGGCACGGTCTCGACGGTGCTGATCGGCGTCCGTGGGTGTTCTCGGGCCGGCTCCTCGGTGGCCACCTCCGGTGGCGCGGTCACCTCGGTCCGCTCGACCGCCGGCGGCGTACGACGCCCGCGACGCCCGACGAGGCCCACCAACAGGGCCACCACCAGGGCGACGCCGACCACGGCGACGAGCAGGATCAGCACCAGCGACTCACTCACGGACCTATCCAATCAGACCTCTGAGCGGGCCCCGCGACCATAGACTCCGGCCATGTCCGCCGCCGAGGGTCGCCGCGTGCTCGTAGTGGTGCCGGCCTGGAACGAGCGCTCCGCGGTCGGCGCCACCATCGCCGACATCCGGGGGGCCCAGCCGGACTTCGACGTCCTGGTCGTCGACGACGGCTCCGGCGACGACACCGCCGAGATCGCCGCAACGGCCGGGGTCACGGTCTGCCGCCTCCCGTTCAACCTGGGCGTCGGCGGCGCGATGCGGACCGGCTACCGGTACGCCGCCCGGCACGGCTACGACGTGGTCGCCCAGGTGGATGCCGACGGGCAGCACGACCCGCGCTACCTGACCGCGATGATCGACCGGCTCGACGAGGCCGATGTCGTGATCGGCGCCCGCTTCGCCGGAGCCGGCGACTACCGGGTCGGCCTGCTGCGCGGGCTGGCGATGCGCCTCCTGGCCGGGGTGGTGAGCCGCCTGGCCAGATGCCGGCTGACCGACGTCACCAGCGGCTTCCGGGTGGTCAATCGCCGCGCGCTGACCGTCTTCGCCACGCACTACCCGGCCGAGTACCTCGGCGACACGGTGGAGTCGCTAGTCATCGCGCTGCGCACCGGATGCACCGTCACCCAGGAGCCGGTCGCCATGCGGCACCGGACGGGCGGCGCCGCCAGCCAGACCCCCGCCCGCGCCGCGGCCTACCTGTTCCGGGCCACGGTCGCGCTCAGCCTGGCGCTGATCCGGCGCTGGCCGACCACTCTCGAGACAGCGCCGGAGAACGCGACGTGACGGCCCCTCTCATCCTGGGCCTGATCGGCTCGGTCACCACGCTGGTCGTCCTCTTCGAGCTGCTCCGGCGCCGGCATCTGCGCGAGAAGTACGCCCTGCTGTGGGGCGCGGTCGCGATCGTGACGCTGATCCTCACCATCGCGCCGGGCACCCTGGACTGGGCTGCCGGCCTGATCGGCGTCGCCGTGCCGGCCAACCTGCTCTTCTTCATGGCCAGCATGCTGTTGCTGCTGGTGAGCATCCAGCACAGCTTCGAGCTCGGCCGGATGGAGGAGCGCACCCGCACCCTGGCGGAGGAGGTGGCGCTGCTCCGCCTGGAGCTGGAGCAGCGATCCGATGTCGACGACTGACCAGCCGGCGGCCGGACGAGCCACGGCGATCGACGTCCTGTTGCCCTTCTACGGCGATCCGGCGCTGATGCGCCTCGCGGTCGAGAGCATCCGGGAGCAGACCGACGGCGATTGGCGGCTGGTCGTGCTCGACGACGCCTACCCCGATCCCACGATCGAGCCCTGGTTCGCGGCCCTGGGCGACGACCGGGTCGAGTACCACCGCAACGCGGTGAACCTCGGAGCCAACGGCAACTATGTGCGGGCCCTCGAACTCGCGCGCAGCGACTATGTCGTGATCATGGGCGCCGACGACCTGATGCTGCCCGGCTACCTGACGACGATTCGGCGTGCCCTCCAAGCGGCCCCTGGGACCGGGGTGGTCCAGCCCGGCGTGAAGGTCATCGACGAGCACGGGGGCATGGTCAGCCCACTCGGCGATCGGATCAAGCGACGGCTGATGCCTCGGACGACGGCTCCGACCGAGCTCGGCGGCGAGGACGTGATGTCCAGCCTGCTCCGGGGCAACTGGACCTACTTCCCGAGTCTGTGCTGGCGCCGCGAGGCCATCATCGCGATCGGCTTCCGTCCCCAGTTCAACGTAGTCCAGGATCTGGCGCTGCTCATCGACCTGCTCCGCGCCGGCCACACCCTCACCGTGTCGCCCGAGCCCGCGTTCCGCTATCGCCGTCACGGCGGGAGCGACTCCGCGATCAAGACCATTGGCGGCGCGCGATTCGACGAGGAGCTGGCCTACTACCGCACCATCGCCGCCGAGCTGAGCGCCGAGGGACGCCATCGCGCGGCACGCGCCGCTCGCAGACACATCACCAGCCGGCTGCACGCGGGGATGCTGGTGCCGGCGGCCCTGGCGCAGCGCGACTGGCCCGCCGCGCGCCGCCTCGTCCGGCATGCCTTTCTGACCGGTTGACCGGTCCACGGCGACCAGCGACGGTGTGATTCGCAGGAACTACGACGAGGCTCGAGAGTCGTCACGATCGCGGGAGGCGGCGCCGTTCACTGCCTCACCGTCGCGCGAGCGGGGGATCGGATCGGCACCCTTGCGCGTCGACCTGCCGGGCCAGTGGGCCCGCGGCACGGCCTCGTGGCGGTAGGGATAGGCGACGTACACGACCACGGCGCCGGCCGCCAGCAGGATCAGCAGCATCACCACGACCAGCCAGATCATGACAGTGGAGTCCCTTCCCTCGACTCCATCCTGCTACCCACCTGGTAACGCTTCGATGCGCGTCGTTCCCGGATCGTTACCGACGCCTGAGGTCAGGACGCGACCAGAGGCTCTAGCACCGCGCGGATCTCCTCGGGTACGGGCGTGCTCGGGCGGCCGGGGCCGGCGTTGTCGACGTACACGTGGACGAAGCGGCCCTCGGCCGCGGCCTCCTCGTCCGGCTCGCCACTGCCGCCCTGGAACAGGCCGACCCGATAGATCACCGACGTGCGGCCCAGACGCTCGACGGCGAGGCCGAGGTCGACCGGGCGGGGATAGCCGATCTCCCGGAAGTAGCGACAGGAGACCTCCGCGACCACACCGACGGCGGGGAGCAGCCGGATATCGGCACCGACGGCCTCGGCGAGATGGGCGTTGACTGCGGTGTCGATCAGCTCGAAGTACGTCGCGTTGTTCATGTGGCCGTAGACGTCGTCGTCGGCCCATCGCGTGGTCGCCTGTCGCCACACCGCGTAGTCGGCACGGGTGGGCCGTGGCGCCCGCTCGCTCATGCGGGCCTCATGCGGGCCTCATGCGGGCTCGGCCTCGCGCAGCCGCTGGCTGATCACCGTCGAGACGCCGTCGCCGCGCATCGAGACGCCGTAGAGAGCGTCGCCGACCTCCATGGTCCGCTTCTGGTGGGTGATCACCAGCAGCTGGGAGTTCTCTCGCAGCTCCTCGTAGATCTCCAGCAGCCGGCCGAGGTTGGTGTCGTCCAGCGCGGCCTCGACCTCGTCGAGGATGTAGAAGGGCGAAGGCCGGGCCTTGAACAGCGCCACCAGGAAGGCCACCGCGACCAGGCTCCGCTCGCCACCGGAGAGCAGCGAGAGCCGCTTGATCTTCTTGCCCGGAGGCCGCGCCTCGACCTCGATGCCGGTGGCGAGCATGTCGTCGGGGTCGGTCAGCACCAGCCGGCCCTCGCCGCCGGGGAAGAGCCGGGCGAAGATCTGATCGAAGGCCTTGGTCACGTCGGCGTACGCCTCGGTGAAGACCTGCTCGACCCGCTCGTCGACCTCACGGACGATGTCGAGCAGATCACGTCGGGTGCGCTTGAGGTCCTCCAGCTGCTCGGTGAGGAACTTGTGTCGCTCCTCCAGCGCCGAGAATTCCTCCAGCGCCAGCGGATTGATCCGACCCAGCTGGGCCAGCGCCCGCTCGGCGACCCGCAGCCGCTTCTGCTGCTCCTCGCGGTCGTACGGTGCGGGCTCGGGCTGCTCCTCGCCGTCGGCGACCTCGCCGGCCCCGTCGATGACGACCGCCGGGACCATCTGGTCCGGGCCGTAGTCGGCGACGAGCGCGTCGGCGTCCAGGCCCAGCTCCTCCAGCGCGCGCTCCTCGAGCTGCTCGATGCGCATCCGCTGCTGGGTGCGGGCCATCTCGTCGCGGTGGACGGAGTTGACCAGCTCGTCCAGTGTCGCGCCCAGCGAGCGCAGCTGCTCACGGGTCGTCATCAGCTCCTGCTCGCGTCCCACGCGGCCCAGCTCCACCTGGCTGCGCTCGGCGGCCGCCTGCTCGATCGAGCGCTCCAGCCGGTCCAGGACCACGGCAACGCCGCGGGAGACCGCCTCACCGACGCGGCCCTCCTGCAGCAGCCGCTCACGCCGGGCGATCGCCTTGGCCCGAGCCTCCCGCTCGGCGCGAGCAGCGCCTTCCAGGGTGTCAGCGCGACCGTGCAGGGCACGCCCGCGCTCCTCGGCGGTGCGCAGCGCCAGCCGGGCTTCCATCTCGCGGGCCCGCGCCGTCCTGGCCTCCTCGGCGAGGCGCTCGCGCTCAGCGGTATCCGGCTCGTCGTCGCCGGCCTCGTCGGCGGCGGTGAGCCGGGCCTCGATCTCGGCGAGCCGGGCGAGGTCGGCGACGTGGGACTCCTTGGCCGCGGCGATCGCCTGCTCGGCCCGGGCTGCCTCCGCCTTGGCGGAGCGCGCCTGGGCGCCGTACTGCCCGAGCTCCTCGGCCACCGCGGCCAGGGTGGCATCGGACTCGTGCAGCTTGGCCAGTGCGACGTCGACCCGGCGCGCGGCGTCCGCGCGCTCGGTCTCCAGGGTGGCCAGGGTGAAGGTGAGCCGCTCCAGCTCATGGCCGGAACGGGTCAGCGCCTCGGTCGCCTCGTCGACGGCAGCCTGGACCTCGATCAGACTCGGCCGGCTGCTGGAGCCGCCGGAGGCGAAGTGCGCGCCGAGCAGGTCGCCGTCCAGTGTCACCGCGGTCACGTCGGGGGTGTCCGCCACCAACGCCCGTGCCGCGGCCAGATCCTCCACGACCGCGGTCTTGAAGAGCAGCCGGGCCAAGGTGGAGCGAAGGGCGTCGGGGCACTCGACCACGTCCATCGCATAGACGGCGCCCGCAGGCAGGCCAGGCCAGCTGCTGTCGTCCACGTCGTCGCGGCCGCCCAGCAGCATCCCGGCGCGGCCCAGGTCGGCGTCCTTGAGGTGGCTGATCGCCGATACGGCGGCGTCGGTGTCACGCACCGCGACCGCGTCCGCGGCGCTGCCAAGTGCCGCGGCGATCGCGGCCTCGTAGCCGGTACGGACGCTGAGCAGCGCTGCCACCGACCCGAGCAGGCCGGAGACGGTACCGCTGGCAGCCAGCAGCGCGCCGGCACCGTCCTTGCGATTGAGCCCGAGCTCGAGCGCCTCCTTGCGCGCCGCCAGCGCGCCGCGCTCGCGCTCGGCGGACTGCGCCTCCTCGCGCACCTTGGCCAGCCGCTCCTCCAGGTCGGCCAGCAGGCTCGCCGCGGCCTCGTGCTCGGCGTCCAGACCCTCCTCCCCGGCGTCGAGGCCGGCGATCCGGCTCTCCAGGGCGGTGAAGTCGTGCTGGGCACGCTCGGCTCGTGCCTGCGCCTCGGCGCGGGCGGACTCCAGGCGGGCGACCTCGTCCTCGGCCGCGGCCGCCCGGCTGCGCAGACCGTTGACCTGGCCGTGCAGCCGCGCCAGGCCCTCACGCCGATCGGCGGCGGCCCGCTGCAGGCCGGCGACGCGGCGCTCCTCGTCGGCGAAGGCGGTCTCGGCGGACTGACGGGCCGTCACCGCCTCCTCCAGGACGCCTCGGTCGGCCTCGATCTCGGCGAGGATCACCGCCTCGTCCGCGCGCATCCGCGCCGCCTCGGCCTCGAGCTCCTCGGGATCGCGACCGCCCTCGACGCGCTCCTCGCTGACCTGGGCGGCGTTGCGGACCCGCTCGGCCGCCAGGCTGGCGGTGCCGCGGAGCCGCTCGCGCAGTCCGGAGAGGCCGAACCAGGTCTCCTGCGCCTGGGCCAGGGCCGGCAGGTCCTCCCGCAGCGCAGCCTCCAGCGCCGCCTCGCGCTCGCGAGCCTGGACGATCTCCGCCTCGACCTCGGTACGCCGGGTGAGCAGCACCGACTCGTCGGCCATCTCCTGTGCCAGCGAGGTCCGGGCTGTGGCGAGGTCGTCGGCGAGCAGCCGCGCCCGCGCGTCGCGGGCGTCAGCCTGCACCACCGCAGCCCGCCGGGCCACCTCGGCCTGCCGGCCCAGCGGCTTGAGCTGGCGGCGGATCTCGCTGAGCAGGTCGCCGAGCCGGGTGAGGTTGCCGTCGG
>CAZTHV010000200.1:269-6254 GCA_964613165.1 uncultured Marmoricola sp. | reverse complement strand
GCCACCTGCGGCAGGTGGGTGACCACCAGCACCTGCGCGGTGGCGGCCAGCGCCGCCAGCCGCCGGCCGATCTCCACGGCCGCGCGCCCACCGACGCCGGCGTCGACCTCGTCGAAGACGAACGTCGGCACCAGGCCCGTGCCGGCGAGCACCACCTCGATGGCCAGCATCACCCGGGAGAGCTCACCGCCGGACGCGCCCTTGTCGAGGGGGCGCGGCGTCGAGCCGGTGTTGGCGGCGAGCAGGATCTCGACCTGGTCCACCCCGCCCGGGCCGAACCGGAGGCGCCGCCCGTCGATCTCCAGGCCCTCAGGATCCTCCGTGCGGCCGACCCGGACCTCCAGGGTCGCGTGCGGCATCGCCAGCGAGGTCAGCTCCTCGGTGACCGCTGCGGCCATGGCGCCGGCGGCCTTGTCGCGGAGCTTCGCCAGACGGGTCGCGTCCCCGGCGAGCCTGTCCCGGAGCTGCTCGCGCCGCGCGCGCAGCCGGTCGAGCTGCTCGTCGGTGCCGTCCAGCTCGATCAGCCGAGCGGCCGAGGCCTGGGCCCACGCGAGCACCTCCTCGACGGTCTCGCCGTACTTCCGGGTGAGCGCGGTGAGCGCCGCCCGGCGCTCGGAGACCACGGCGAGGCGGGCCGGGTCGGTCTCCAGGCCGGAGGCATAGGAGGCCACGTCGGCGGCGGCATCGGCCAGCAGATAGCCGATCTCGGCCACCCGATCGGCCAGCATCCCGGCCTCCTCGTCGTGCTCGCGGACCGACTCCAGCGCCCGCCGCGCGGTGCTGACGGTCCCGAGCGCGTCCGGGCTCTCGTCGTCGGCCGACAGGCTGGCGCGCGCCTCCTCGGCGGCGGTGCGCAAGGTGTCGGCGAAGCCCAGCCGTCCCTCCTCCTGGGCCAGCGCGACATCCTCGCCCGGCTGCGGGTCGACGGTCTCGATCTCGGCCAGGCCGAGCCGCAGCACATCGGCCTCACGGGCGCGCTCGCGCACGGCCGCGCCCACCTCGCGCAGCTCGGCCTCCACCGCGCCCAGCTCGGTGTACGCCGCGGCGTACCGCTCCAGTGCCTCGGCCAGCGGCGCTCCGGCGTAGGCGTCCAGCGCGGCCCGCTGCGCCTCGGGGCGCAGCAGCCGATGCTGGTCGGACTGGCCGTGGACGGCCACCAACGAGCCCGCTACGTCCTGGAGCACCGAGACCGGGACCGCCGCACCGCCCAGGAACGCCCGCGAGCGGCCCTCGGCCGAGACCTGGCGGGCCAGCAGCACGCTGCCGTCCTCGCTCTCCCCGCCGTGCTCGTCGACCCGTGCCGCCAACGCCTCGTCGGTACTCACCGTGCCCTCGACCCGCGCCTGCTTGGCACCGGTGCGCACCGCGCCGGCGTCGGCGCGGGCGCCCAGCAGCAGGCCGAGCGCGGTGACCAGCATCGTCTTGCCGGCTCCGGTCTCGCCGGTGACCACGTTGAGCCCCGGCCCCAGCTCGAGGACGGACTCCTCGATCACGCCCAGCGAGCGGATCCTGATCTCCTCGATCACCCGCTTGCCTCTCCGCGGGAGTGAGCCCCCCCTAGGCTTGCGCCCGGGCCGCGACGGCGCTCGGCCGCGCCGCGCCAGCCGTCGACGGAGAGACCGAACTTGGCGACCAGCCGGTCGGTGAAGGGCGCCTGGTGCAGCCTGGCCAGGCGCACCGGCATCCGGCCGCGACGGACCTCGATCCGGGCTCCGGGCGGCAGCTCCTCACGGCGGCGGCCATCGCACCACAGCACGCCGGCGCCCTCGTTGCGGTCGAGCACGTCGATCACGATGACCGAGCCAGGAGCCACGACCAGCGGCCGGGCGAAGAGTGCGTGCGCGCTCAGCGGGACCAGCAGCAGCGCGTCCACGCCGGGCCAGACGACCGGGCCACCGGCGGAGAAGTTGTACGCCGTCGAGCCGGTCGGAGTCGCACAGACCACGCCGTCGCAGGCCCAGCGGCTCAGCGGACGGCCGTCGATGCCGACCACCACCTCGATCATCCGCTCGCGGGAGGCCTTCTCCACGCTCGCCTCGTTGAGCGCCCACGTCGAGGTCACCAGCTCGTTGTCGCGGTAGACCCCGACGTCGATGGTGAGCCGCTCCTCGCTGGTGTAGCGCCGCTCGACCACCGCCGCGATGGTGGCCTCGATGTCCTCCCTCTCCGCCTCGGCCAGGAAGCCGACATGACCGAGGTTGACCCCGAGGAGCGGTGTGCCGGAGTCGTGGGTCAGCTCGGCAGCGCGCAGGATCGTGCCGTCCCCGCCGATGACCATGGCCAGCTCACAGCCCGTCGCGGCATCGGCCTCGGCGACCAGCTCGATGCCCGGCGCGGGTGCGAGGCCGAGCTTGGTCCCCTCGCCGGCGAGCAGGCGCACGCCGATCCCGTGGGCACGCAGCGAGTCCACGACCTGGCGCGCCATCGTGATGGCCTCGGCGCGCCCGGTATGGGCCAGCACCAGCACCCGGCGATCGCTAGGGTCACCGGCGTCGCCGATGCCGGCGTGCTCGGTGCCCGGGGTCTCGCTCATCGCCCCAGCCTCTCATCCGACGACGTCGAAGCTGGGGAGCGGCCCACCACCTCGGCAATGTCGTCGGCCGTGATCCGGGCGACACCGGAGCGCAGCCACACGAAGAACTCGACGTTGCCCGCGGGACCGGGCAGCGGACTGACCGCCACCGCCTGGGCGGCCCAGCCCCGCTCGGCGGCGGCCGCCACGACAGCGAGAACCGTCTCGACGCGGTGCTCGACGTTGCGCACGACGCCACCCTTGCCCAGCCGGTCCTTGCCGACCTCGAACTGTGGCTTGATCATCAGCGCCAGGTCGCCGCCGGGCGCGGTCACCCCGATGAGGGCATCGAGGACCAGCCGCAGCGAGATGAAGGAGAGGTCGCCGACCACCAGGTCGACCTGACCGCCGATCGCCTCCGCGGTCAGGTCACGGACGTTGGTGCGGTCGCGGATCACGACCCTTGGATCGGACCGCAGGGACCAGGCCAACTGGCCATAGCCGACGTCGACGGCGACCACCTCGGCGGCTCCGGCACGCAACAGGACATCGGTGAAGCCGCCGGTCGACGCGCCGGCGTCCAGGCAGCGGCGACCGGCCACCTCCAGGCCCAGCGGCCCGAAGGAGGCCAGCGCCCCGGCCAGCTTGTGGCCGCCGCGACTGACGTAGTCCGGTCGCTCCGGGTCGGGGCGCACCACCAGGTCCGCGTCCGTGGTCACGCCGCTGGCCGGCTTCGTGGCCGGCTGGGCATTGACGCTCACCCGGCCGGCGGCGATCAGCTCGGCGGCCTGCTCCCGCGACCGGGCGAGCCCGCGCCGGACCAGCTCGGCGTCCAGCCGAAGGCGCCGGGGCGGCATCAGGCTCCGGCGTCGCCGCGCTCGGACCGGCCCGGCTGGCCGGACAGGGCCCGCCGGAGCTGCTCATGCGCCTGCTCGAAGACGGCGACATGCTCGGTGACCGGGCGATCGCCCAGGCTCTCCAGCGATTCGAGGACCTCGTCGACAGCGGCGTGCCCCGTGGGTCTGGCCGACTCAGTCGGCCCGGCCGGCTCGCCGAGGTATCCGGTCTCAGTCATGTCGCCACGGTACCGAAGGGCTGATCCGGACAGGTGGCGGACGTGCCGGTGCGGTCCAAGTGCTCCCAGGCGGCCGTCGCCACGGCCTGCCACCACTGGTGCACGTCCCCCTGGCCGTCGATCCGGATCTCCCCGCCGACGCTCTCCGCCCGCCAGCCACCGGTGTCGCCGGCGCCCGCCAGCGCGGTCAGGTCGGCGCCGACGTACGCCGGGCGGTGCGCGGCCGGCAGCCGGGCCAGCTCGTCGGGACCGGTGACGCCGCTCATCACCAACAGGCTGTCCCAGCCCATCGCCCGGGCGCCGTCGATGTCGGTGTCGACCCGGTCGCCGATCACCAGCGGCCGGGAGCCCCCGGCCCGGCGTCGGGTCTCCGCGAAGAGACCCGGCTGCGGCTTGCCGGCGATGTCGGGAGCCCGGTCGGCGAACCGCGCGACCAGATCCACCAGCGCGCCGTTGCCCGGACCTGGTCCGTGAGGCGTGGGAACCGTCGCGTCGGCATTGGTCGCGATCCAGGGCAGGCCGGACCTGACCAGGATCGCTCCGTCGATGACCTGACGCCACGGCATCTGCGGCCCGTAGCCCTGCACCACGGCGACGACGCCGTCCCCGGGATCGGTGACCGGGCGCAGGCCGCGCTCGTCCAGGGCCGCGTGCAGGCCGGCTCCGCCGATGACGTAGACCGAGCTGCCCGCAGGCAGCCGCTCGCTCAGGAGTCTCGCGGCAGCCTGCGCGCTGGTCACCACATCGGTGTCCGCCGCCTCGATGCCGAGCTCGCGGAGGTGACCGGCGACGACCCCCGGGGGCCGAGCGGCGTTGTTGGTCGCGAAGGCCACTCGCATCCGGCTCGCCCGCGCGTCGCGGATCGCCTCGGCCGCTCCCGGGACGGCATCCGGCCCGATGTAGACCACCCCGTCGAGGTCGACGACGGCCAGGTCGTAGCGCTCGCGCAGCGCCGCTTCAGCCGCCATGCGCCGATTCTCCCGTAGACCTCGTGGCCCGGCGCACCCGGCGTCCGGACAGCACCTCGACCTCCAGCCGACTCCAGCCGCGCTGGCCCCCGAACCGGCGGCGCAACGTGCCGACCACCTCGACGTGATCGCCGTGGCGCCAGAGGCGAGCCTGCGCCCGGACCCGGCCGCCCCAGGCGGCACACTCCACCCAGTCGGAGCTGTGCCGCGAGCCGGCCGTCATCGGCGTCGGCGAGCGAGCCACCACCAGCCGGAAGCCGACCAGCACGGTCCCGCTGGGCAGCTCACGCGTCTGGGGATCGCCACTGATCCGGCCGACCAGGCGCACCTCGTTGACCGCGACCGACTCGGTCACCGTGTCCCGCAGGCTCATCGCTCATCACCTCCGCCTCCACCGTCCTCGAGACAGCGGGGCGGCTCAATCGGTCCGCCGGGATCTGTGGAGAACCGGCTGCCGGGACCGGCTGTGGACGGTTGCCGGCCGTCCGTCAGTCCTCCAGGGTCCGCTCGATCTGCGCGGCGCGCTCGCCGGCGTCGGTCGTCTCGTCCGCGTCGATCGCCTCCGCCCGGTGGAACCAGGCGAGTGCGTCCGCCGGCCGGCCCGCGGCCAGCAGCGCGTCGGCATACGCGTAGCGCAGCCGCACCACCCATCCGGCGCGAGACTTCGACTGCAGCGGCGCGTGCTCGAGCGTCCGCAGGGCGGCGTCCAGCTCACCGCGGTCCCGCCGGGCACCGGCCTCGACGATGACCGCCTCGGCCGCCAGCTCATGGGAGAACTTCTCCCGAGGGGCGTTGCGCAGCAGCGCCAGCGCCTTGTCGGGTCGACCGAGGGCCCGCTCGCAGTCGGCCATCATCGGGATGTAGTCCACGGCGCCGTTCATCCGCTTCGCCGCCCGCAGCTCCGCCAGCGCCTCGGCGTACTCACCCGCCGCGTACGCCGCCTCGCCGACGGCCTCGCGCACGACCGCCAGCCGGCTCGCCCGGGCGCGGGCCGCCAGGGTGTGCTCGTAGGCCAGCCTCGGATCGCCGTCCAGCGCCTCCTCAGCGGCCACCAGATGCCGCGCCACGCGCTGAGCCAGCTTGTCCGGCAGCGACTGCAGCTGGGCCGCGACCGAGCGGCTCAGCTCGCGCCCCGTGATGTCCTCGGGCAGCTCCGGCCCATCGTAGCGCTGCTGGGACTCGGTGCGGTCCTCCGTGCGTGTCTCCCGGTCCGGCCGGCCTCCGCGCTGGTGCGGCGCACGAGCGCCACCCGACCTGGGCTTGTCGGATCGCGGCTTGTCGGACCTGGGCTTGCCCGTCCTGGGCGCGCCCTTCCGGCTCTCCGCGGGCTTACGGCCCTCGGCCATGTCACCACTCCCGTCTCGATACAGGCCACTGAGCAGCCCACAATTGCGTCAGGGCCGCCCCAACCGGGGCGGCCCTGACGAATA
>CAZTHV010000200.1:0-259 GCA_964613165.1 uncultured Marmoricola sp. | reverse complement strand
ACGAATAAGTATGTCCGGCGACGTCCTACTCTCCCACGACCTCGCGGTCGCAGTACCATCGGCGCTGAGAGGCTTAACTTCCGGGTTCGGAATGGAGCCGGGTGTTTCCCCCTCGCTATGGCCGCCGAAACTCTATGGAGTTAGCAAAAGCCTGTAGTCTTCAGGCTCCCGACCGTAACTCGGGAACCACACAGTGGACGCGCAACATCTTTGAGGGACAAGCCCTCGGCCTATTAGTACCGGTCGGCTAGGCATTACT
>CAZTHV010000199.1:3665-6262 GCA_964613165.1 uncultured Marmoricola sp. | reverse complement strand
CTGGATGGGCGTGGCCAAGGCCGGGCTGGAGTCCTGCTCGCGCTATCTGGCCCGCGACCTGGGCCCGCGCGGCATCCGAGTCAACCTGGTGAGCGCCGGGCCGCTGAAGACGCTGGCGGCCAAGGCGATCCCGGGCTTCGAGGAGCTGGAGTCGAACTGGGACGAGCGCTCGCCCCTCGGCTGGGACAACGGCGACCAGATCCCCACGGCCAAGGCCGTCGTGGCGCTGCTCTCGGACTTCTTCCCGGCCACCACCGGCGAGATCGTCCACGTCGACGGCGGCTACCACGCCATGGGGGCATGACTCCGCCGATCGCGGACCCGTGTCGACCTCGTGCCGCATGGTCCAGGATGCGATGGTGTCCTGGTAGCGACCGCAGCGCCAACCAGGACGGAAACCCATGACCGACGACCGAGACCGCCGCCTCGCGGTGCTGATCGACGCCGACAACACCTCTCCCAACCGGGTCGAGCGCGTCCTGGCCGAGCTCGCCAAGCACGGCAACACGACGGTACGCCGCGCGTACGGCGACTGGACCACGAACAACCTCAACGGGTGGAAGAACCACCTGCTGAACCACGCGATCACGCCGATCCAGCAGTTCGCCAACACCAAGGGCAAGAACTCCACCGACTCGGCGATGATCATCGACGCGATGGACCTGCTCTACGCCGGGCACCTGGACGGCTTCGCGATCGTCTCCAGCGACAGTGACTTCACCCGGCTGGCCACCCGGATGCGGGAGACGGTCAGCCTGGTGCTGGGCCTGGGGGAGCGGAAGACGCCGCAGTCGTTCGTGCGGGCCTGCCACCAGTTCATCTACCTCGACCTGGTCGAGGAGCCCGAGCCGGAGGAGGTCGAGGCCGACGACTCCGGGGTGGCGGCGGGGCCGCTGCCGCTGGACGGCAAGCTGCAGAGCCTGGTCACCAAGACCCTGAACCAGGCGGCGCGCGACGACGGCTGGACGTCGCTGGGCACTCTCGGCAGCCATCTGACCCGGGCCAAGCCCGACTTCGACCCCCGCGCCTATGGTGCCGCCAAGCTGAGCGACCTGATCGCCAAGCTGGTCTACCTCGAGGTGAGGGACCCCGGCAACGGGCAGCTCCTGGTCCGGCCGAAGGGTGCCGACAAGAAGGCCAAGGCACCGGCGAAGAGCCCGGCGAAGGACACCGCCAAGGCTCCCGCCAAGCGCACCGCCCGGAAGGCGACGAACGGCTGAGCAGATGAGCGAGGGGGCGCCACGCCGGACGATCGTGGTGGTGCGGCATGCCCGCGCCGTCTCGTTCGCGGAGTCCGATCAGGAGCGGCCGCTGACCGCGGCGGGCCGGGCGGATGCGGGGGAGGCGGGCGCGTGGCTGGCCGGGTGGCTGGGCGCTCGCGATCTGCGTCCGGATCACGTGCTGGTCTCCTCGGCGCTGCGGACCCGGCAGACCTGGGAGGCCATCGCCGAGGCGGCCGGCTGGACGAGCGGAGACGCGCTGGTCGAGGACGGCCTCTACTCGGCCGGTCCCGAGGCGGCGCTGGAGTATCTCCGGGCGGTGCCGGGGCAGGCTGAGGTGGTGCTGTACGTCGGCCACAACCCGACCGTGAGCTACCTGGTCCACCTCCTGGAGGACGGTGCCTCGGACCCGACGCTGTTCGAGCGGGTGAGCGGTGGCTGCCCTCCCGCGGCGGTGGCGATCCTCGGGACGGAGCAGCCGTGGGTGGAGCTGGAGCAGGGCCGGACCCGGCTCCTCGACTTCCATGTCGGAGGCGCGAGCGGCTAGCCCAGCGGTGGGGCGGGGGTGACGATGCCGACGGCGGCGTCGGCGGCCTCGATCTCCTCGCGGCTGATGCCGAGGAGGTACATCACCGTGTCCAGGTAGGGCACGTTGACCGCGGCGTCGGCCGCACTGCGGACCAACGGCTTGGCGTTGAAGGCGATCCCGAGACCCGCGGCGTTGAGCATGTCCAGGTCGTTGGCGCCGTCGCCGATGGCGATGGTCGCGGCCTCCGAGACCCCGACCTCGGCGGCGAACCGTCGCAGCGCCGCGGCCTTGCCGGCCCGGTCGACGATCGGGCCGACGACGCGGCCGGTCAGCCGGCCGTCGACGATCTCCAGCTCGTTGGCCGCGGAGAAGTGGATGCCGAGGTCGGCGGCAAGCCGCTCGGTGATCTGCGAGAAGCCGCCGGACACGAGGGCGAACCGATAGCCGAGCCGCTTCAGCGTGCGCACGGTGGTCCGGGCGCCGGGTGCGAGCACCAGGTCGGCGTACACCTGGTCGAGCACGGCCGCATCGACGCCCTTCAGCAGCGCCACCCGCTCGCGCAGGCTCTCGGCGAAGTCCACGTCGCCGCGCATCGCGGCGTCGGTGACCCGGGCCACCTCGGCCTCGCACCCGGCGTACGCCGCGATCATCTCGATGACCTCGCCCTGGATCAGGGTGGAGTCGACGTCCATCACGATCAGTCGCATGCCGCGACGGAGCAGGTCGGCGCTCTGAACCGCGACGTCCACGCCCTGCACCGCGGCCTCCTCGGCCAGCAGCGCGCGCAGCCGCTCCGGGGCGGCGCCGGAGACGTGCAGGTCGATCGCGGTCACCGGATAGCGCGCCAT
>CAZTHV010000199.1:0-3655 GCA_964613165.1 uncultured Marmoricola sp. | reverse complement strand
GTCCGCGATCCGCCCGGCGATCGCGGCGACCGCACCCGAGCGCAGCGGGCTGCCGAGCACCGTGACATGGCTGCGGCCGTCGAGTCGGCTGCGGTTGTCGCCGGCACCCGGCTCGACCTCGACCTGCATGCCGAGCTCCTCGGCGGTGCGCTCGATCTCGGCGCGCAGTGCCTTCCAGCCGCTCGGCGCGCTGACCAGCACGCCGAGAATCAGCCGGCGGCGGAGCAGGATCTGCTCGATGTCGATCACCTCGACGCCGAACCTGGCCAGGGTGGCGAACACCACGGAGGTCACACCGGGACGGTCCTTGCCGGTGAGCGTGATCAGGAGCGTCTTGGGCGCGGAGCCCGGTGTGAATCGATCGGGAGCGATGTGGTCGTTCATCGTGGGCCGAGGCTATCGGAGCAGGCGGCGATCAGCGCACGCCGGGCCGCGCGGTCGAGCCGGCTCAGGATCTCCCGACGCGCGGTCATCTCGTACGCCGACACCGAGCCGCCGTCGTCCTCCGCGGCCAGGCGGACGATCTCCAGGCACAGGGCGGCTCGTTCGATGATGTCGATCCGCCCAGGGCCCAAGCCGGGCGGCAGGCCATCGCTCCAGGGCTGGTGCCGGTTGAGGAGCAGGTCGGGGATCTCCGGCTGCCAGGACGCGACGTCGAGCAGGGTCAGCTCCTCGGTCGCCGTCAGCAGCGTCACGCGCAGCGCACGGGCGGTCTCCGCGGGATCCAGTGGTGGTGGGACCGCCGCCTCCACCGCCCGCCAGACCACGGTCCGGGCGTCGAGCTCGGGGACCAGCCCGATGCCTCCCGCGCCGGTCGCCACGACGACCGCCTCGCCGGCCTCGATCGCGTCGAGGTTGAAGGAGGCGGGCCCCGCGAGCCCGGCCGGGTCGCCGGACGCGGGGAGCGCCACGCCGACCGAGACCGGCCCACGGCCGCGCAGCGCCGACGGAAGCAGGGCCAGGGGCAGCGGCTCCCCGGAGTCGAGCCGGGAGTCGAGCCGTGGACCGATCCCGACGACGACATGGGCCGGGTCCTGACCGCGGATCGCGTCCGCGGCGTCGTCGGGCGCCACCGAGCCGCGCAGGGTGGCCTGGACCCAGCTGGACAGCAGCACGCTGCGGGGAAGCCTGGGGATGGACACCGGCTGATTCTAGGGAGCCGTCCCAGGGACGTCCGCGGGGTTCGGACGTGCCGGCCACGCGTCCACGCTAGGTTGGTCGCAGTCATCACCGTTCCCGCCTGCGAAGGACTCATGGCCGCCGTACTCGACCTCGTGGACGTGACTGTCCGCCGCGGCTCCGCGACCCTGCTGGACGGCGTCCACTGGCGGGTCGACGAGAGCGACCGTTGGGTGATCCTGGGCGCCAACGGCGCCGGCAAGACCACGCTGGTGCAGCTGTGCTCCGCGCAGGTCCACCCCACCGGCGGCACCGTGACCGTGCTCGGCGACCGGCTCGGCACCGTCGACGTGTTCGAGCTGCGCCCGCGCATCGGCTGGACCAGCGCCGCGGTCGCCGAGCGGATCCCACGCGAGGAGATGGTCCGCGACGTCGTCGTCTCCGCGTCGTACGGCGTGGTCGGTCGCTGGCGCGAGCAGTACGACGACCTCGACCACACCCGGGCGCAGGAGCTGCTGGTCGAGGTCGGCGTCGGCCGTCTCGCCGAGCGCACCTTCGGCACGCTCAGCGAGGGCGAGCGCAAACGGGTGCAGATCGCGCGGGCGCTGATGACCGACCCGGAGCTGCTCATCCTCGACGAGCCGGCCGCGGGCCTTGACCTCGGCGGCCGCGAGGACCTGGTCTCCACGCTGAGCGTGCTCGCCCACGACGCCGCCTCCCCGGCGATCGTGCTGGTGTCACATCACGTCGAGGAGATTCCACCGGGCTTCACCCATGCGCTGATGCTCCGCGGCGGCCGGGTGGTGGCAGCCGGCCCGCTGGACGCGGTGATGAGCGCGGAGACTCTCTCCGCGACGTTCGGGATGCGGCTGCAGCTCACCGTCGAGGACGGCCGCTATGCCGCACGCCGGCGGACCAGGGCGGGGTGAGCCGGTCGTCGGACCGGTTGGATAGGGTCGCGTCATGGACTGGCTCCATGACCACCTCGCCTTCGGATGGCTCGGCCTCGCCGTGCTTCTGGGCGTGCTCGAGCTGGTCAGCCTCGATCTCGTCCTGGCGATGCTCGCCGGCGGGGCGCTGGCCGGCATGGTGGTCGCGCTCCTCGGTGGGTCGGTGGTGGTCCAGATCGTCGTCGCCCTCGCCGTGGCGGTGGGGCTGCTCGCGCTGCTCCGGCCCGGTCTGGTGCGGCGGCTCCACGCCGGGCCGGACCTCAAGGTCGGTGCCGAGGCGCTGATCGGCAAGCGCGCGGTCGTGCTGGAGCCGCTGGGGCACCTCACGCCGGGGCGGGTCAAGATCGGCGGCGACGAGTGGACCGCCAAGCCCTTCGACGACGACGACACCATCGAGGTGGGAGCCGTGGTGGACGTCGTCTCGATCAAGGGCGCGACGGCGTACGTCCTGCGCGCCCACCAACTCGAGCTCTAGAGACAAGAGCTCCCGACCGAGAGGACCCCATGGTCGTCCTGGTGTTCTTCGTACTGCTGACGCTCTTCGCGATCCTGGTGCTCGCCCGGACGATCCGGATCGTCCCGCAGGCGCGCGCCGGCATCGTCGAGCGATTCGGGAAGTACCGCACCACCCTGTCGCCGGGCCTCAACGTCGTGACCCCGTTCATCGACCGGGTGCGCTACGTCATCGACATGCGCGAGCAGGTGGTCTCGTTCCCCCCGCAGCCGGTGATCACCGAGGACAACCTGGTGGTCTCGATCGACACGGTGATCTACTTCCAGGTCACCGACCCGGTCGCGGCGACGTACGAGATCGCGAACTACATCTCCGCCATCGAGCAGCTGACCATGACCACGCTGCGCAACATCGTCGGCGGCATGGACCTGGAGCAGACCCTCACCTCACGTGAGGACATCAACCGCGGTCTCTCGGGCGTCCTGGACGAGGCGACCGGGCGCTGGGGGGTGCGTGTCGGCCGCGTGGAGATCAAGGGGATCGACCCGCCCCCGTCGATCAAGGACTCCATGGAGAAGCAGATGCGCGCCGACCGCGACAAGCGAGCGGTCATCCTCACCGCGGAGGGACAGCGGCAGTCCGCCATCCTGACCGCCGAGGGCAACAAGCAGGCGGCGATCCTCAACGCCGAGGGCTACCGGGAGTCGCTGATCCTCAACGCGCAGGGTGAGCGGGAGGCCGCGATCCTCAGGGCGCAGGGCGAGGGCCAGGCCATCCTCACGGTGTTCCAGTCGATCCACGACGGAGCGCCGGACCAGGCACTGCTGGCCTACCAGTACCTGCAGATGCTGCCGAAGATCGCCGACGGCGACGCGAACAAGGTCTGGGTGATCCCGAGCGAGATCACCAACGCGCTGCAGGGCCTGGGCTCGGCGGTGCACGAGGTCGCCGGCATCCCGCAGCACAGCGGCGGTCCGCGGGTCCGGGTGGACATGGGCCCCAGCGAGCCGGAGCAGGCGGGTGGCGACCCGCTCTCCACCGCGCACGCCGAGGTCCAAGAGGCCATCGCCGCCGCCGCGGACGCCGGTGGCGCGGTCGCCGGCAGCGGGCCGGCACCGGGCGAGCCGTCGGA
>CAZTHV010000198.1:0-6264 GCA_964613165.1 uncultured Marmoricola sp. | reverse complement strand
GTGTGACGACGAACGTCGCCCACAAGAGGCCCCCCACTCGATGTAGCGCAGCGGAGGCCCCCTGGATTACGATCATCGGATCTCCGCTAGATTAACGATCCTCCTCTCCCTCGCATGCTATCCATCCGAGCATCTTAATGACAGATATATAATCACTCTCTTATTCCTGCGAGCTGGTCCTTGTCGTCCAGCTAGCTGGTATAATACATCGCTTCGACCATCCACTATATTTAGAGGGTGCTCGTTGCTACATTGGCGACGTCGACGTACCGAACCGGAAAGATGGAGGAGCAAAAAGTAGAACGACCGCATTTGGAAGAACTTACCGTCGAGAAGCTCGAGACCCTGGTTGGTGATATTGAGCGTCGCCGCAAGGCAAAGTCACCGGAAGTTCACTTTGCGAGCTTTGCGAGCGATCACTTCACTCACATAAAGTCGCTGAAGAGCTTACTGGAAGTGTATCCAGCGGATACCGCGGAGAAGTTCCTCGACAAGGCGAAGCCCTATGTTCAACAAGAAGGCATTGGTACTACTGTACCTACTCCGGGAACGAACATCACGACGAATCTTGGACAGTGGTTTTCTGGACTGGGGACCTATGAAACCATGTTTCAGCGGCAGCTGCAAATGGTACGCCCGCTGACGAGCGTGGTATCGGAATTTAGGTACGATAACAAGGAGAGCCGCGACAAGTTCACCGAGCGTATGGTGGAGCACTTGGCAAAGGCGATCTGTCGCGCTATGGTGGAGCCCTGGCGCTATTACCTCTTCGCGGAGCCTCACTCCAACTTGGAAAAAGCTGGCCCTGGGATGTCCGCATGTGGGTACAGTTTGGCGTTGGATGCGCGCATCCGCGAATGTGCGATTCAAGGTCCTGGAGCGGCAGACATGAAGCCCTCGGGAAGCCCTGCCGAAGTGCGCTTGACGTTCTCCGACCTGGCGCCGAAGATCCGCGTCAGTGTACGTTCCCCACCGTCTTCCGATTTGGCATCAAGCCCTTTTCTCCCATTTGTTGATACGTTTTCATCGAGAAATGAACTATTTTCTTTTCGGAAGGCCGATAGAGTTGGACACCCAAAGTCGTCCCATGAAACTCATCGCCCGCCGTTTTGTACCCCGTCACGACTATGTGATGTGGATCAGGATAAAAGTATTTATCATGATTTTAACTTTCATTATTCGGGATCAAATGCTCTATTGGATCAGTCCGACGGAAGCATCCCAGATGGCCTAACGGCTCCATCCAAGAGTGCGCACCCTCCGCGCCCTATCTCTTTTATCCCCTCTACAAGCCAGAAGGCTACTAGTGAGACTTCCTCCCAACCAAAACCTCACTCATCTCATCAGAAGGGTGAGGGAGCAGGCGAAAAGCCGAGCACGCCCATATTGAAAAGGCAGCCCGACCAGCCGAGGTTCACGCGACCCGAGAAACGCTTCCGTGCTGACTCGAAGGGTCACGGAGAGAAGACTTTCAAGCCTTACAAGCCAACTCCCCAACCGAAACCCAAGCCCCATCACGAGGGACAGGGACTTCCCAAGGTTGTGTGCCCGCACTGTGGTGAGGAGGAGCCGAAACATCGCTTCTTCCAGTGCCCGCGCAAGGATACGGCAACTGACATGGCTAAGATGTCGCGCCACAAGTGACAACCAGAGGAGGGCCGGACACTCTCTCCTACATCAAGGGCCTTATGCACGACATTAATAAATGAACCTGCCCACAGTGTCTCTGATCGTCGATACGATCCCCATCCGTCAATTTTGCCCATAGCTTCACTCTTGTTGAAGTATAAAAAGGCTCGCAAAACAATTACGGTTCCCGCGAAGTTAACTGTAGTTGCGACCAACCGGCTGAACGGTAGAGAAGTTCGGCTGTGGTTAGATACGGGGAGCCCCATTTCCCTGATTAACGCTGAGACTGCCAAAGCACATAAAATGAAGATTATACACACATACAAAGGAATCCGACTCCATGGACTAAATGGAGCAGAGATCTCCTGCGATGTAGTAACCGTCAACGTGGTAATCAATGAGCACTTCCTCGACTTTGATTGCTACCTCTCCACCGCTGAAATTCTAAGAGACGTTGACATCCTCGTCGGCAATGATGTGATCGGTGAGAAGTTAGGCCTCTCCATTCACTCTGGGAGCGCTCTTCACCTACATTTCCGAGCCGTCGATGAATTTGAGCTTCATCCTCTTCACACTGGGCCGTCGCCCATCCTGTGCGAATTAGAAGAGAGCACACGGAGTAGACAACTGACCCTGACGACTGAGCAGCCAATGCCCCTGCACCGACCAGACCGAGTGATTCCCACATCGCTCCAGATAGTCGCGAGCAGAAAAGCGAGGCGAGCGCTTGAGGAACCGGAGGGTATACAAGGGTTAACCCCTTCTTATCGAGGCCCGAAAAGTTCCGATAGTGCAGCTGCACAGGAAACAGGACAGAAAAACAATCCTCACACTGAACCCGGCGATACACAGCTGGAAACGTCTTCATCATCTACGAGGAGGAGAAAGAAGAAAAGAAGAGAAAACTCGGAGCTAAGAAAAGCGTCGAGAACTCGAAGTAAAGGGATTGATACTATTCTAAGCGAAGCAAAACGTTATCCACTGACTGTCCTCACCACGGCTGAGGAGGGTCAGGATAAGATACACACGCTACTGAAAATATCTGACCGTGAGGACAGAAACAAATCCCATGAAGAGCGTGTATCGAATCTCAACAAAGAGGCGGAGACACGGCATTATGATCTCTCTGACCCAGAGGTAGCTTGTACCATTCAGGTGGCAGCTATTGAAACCTTAGAGTTCCTCAAGGATGCGGAACAAGAGGTCGAGGTTGCAGCGATCACTCTTGAAGCACCGCCATCGCCAGAATTCAAGGCCGCACATGGACAGTGGGCATTTCCCCCCAAAAAGGAGAAGTTAGTTTACGTCCAGCACGACCTCGAGGCGAAGCAGAAAGCCCAACTTGCATCTCTAGTCCTGGACTTTGCGACGACTATTGTCGAAGCAGACGAGTCCATTCCATTCGGACAAGCAAGGAACGTACCCGAATACGACATCGAACTTGTCGAGGGCGCAGAGGAAATGTTGAGAAGTAAGAGTATAAAACCATATCCCTTCAAAGGTGAACTTCTTCCGAAGTTAAAGACGCTCCTCACGGAGATGGAAGAACAAGGAGTCGGGCAGATCATCAATGAAGCAGTACCCTTCTGTTTCCCCGGCTTTTTCACCTATCAGCAGCGTGCGAAGAAGCACCGCCTGTGTATCAATTATATTGAACTTAATAAATACACAGCACCACTAAAATATCCGCTGCCTCTCATTGAGCAAATTCTGAGCAGAATTGCGGGAAAGAAATATATTAGTATCTTGGACCTACGGTCTGGATACTGGCAGTTTAAGCTGAGCGAAAGGTCTAAACGATACTGTGTTATGATCACGCCAGGAGCACTCTTTCGATACGACGTACTCGGGTTTGGACTCAGAAACGCCGTTGTCTTCTTTCAGAGTGCCATGGATAAAATCTTCCGCAAGGGAATAGAGAAAGGTTGGGTCGACGTCTATATCGACGACATTATTGTGACCAGCAATGACTGGGATACCCACCTTGAGGCACTTGACTACGTGCTAACCACCCTACGGAAACACAACTTGAAGGCATCTCGTAATAAAGTCCACTTTGCCTTGCAACAGGCTAAAGTGTTAGGGCATATTGTTGATCAGAGTGGCACCCGGCCAGATCCAGAACTTCTGGCTGCGGTCTCTGAGTATACACGTCCCGGAACGGCGAGACAAGTGCGAGCATTTGTGGGAATATGTTCGCACTATCGCGCATTCGTGAAGGACTTCTCACGAATTGCAAAACCGCTCTTTGACTTGACGAATCTGCCTTCATCGATAAGTATGAAGTGGACGGGGATACACGAGGAATCATTCCAAAACCTGAAAAGAGCCCTCTTATCGGCCCCAGTCCTACGACCTTTCGATCCAAATGCACCAATTCGGCTCGAAACGGATGCGAGTTTGTATGCAGCAGGCTGTGTTCTCTCCCAACAAGACCCGAATGGTCTGTGGCACCCTGTATACTACGCATCCTGGGCATTCAATCCAGCACAAACGCGCTATAGCGCAAGTGAGAGAGAAATGCTAGCGATCGTCTTGGCTTGCCGCAAATTTAGGCCTTACATTTGTGGCAGAGAATTTACAGTCTCGACCGATCATAGAGCTCTATCAGGCCAGATAGACATGAAAGATCCATTCGGAAAGCTAGCCCGATGGTCAGCCGAGTTACGACAATATGATCTTACCATTGAGTACATCATGGGTCAAAAGAACAAGGCTGCTGACTTCTTATCTCGTATCCCAGCGCCACCCGAGTTGAACGCAGAGGTTGCAGCTATCATCGCCAGTTCTGAGGTGTTAGCACTGCCGTCCGACGAGGAGTGGTTGCAGGCACAACGAGAGGATCGAGAACTGATCCCATACTTTAAATGGATTGAAGACGGAGAACTTCCAGCACGAACCCCGATAGCAGAGAATACGGATCCTGCCGAGGCTGCTCGTGTGAAAACTTCCGATGACGACTTTGCGAGGAAAATTATCCTCGAGAGTGAAAACTTCGCAGTCGAAACAGAAACTAACCTTCTCGTCCGTATAACGACGCCGAAGGGGAAAAGACAGAGCAACCGCGAACTCACCATTCGTCGAGTTGTTCCGGCCTCATTAAAGCGACTACTCGTGGGCTTCTATCACGATCTCCCTTTCGCTGGTGCCCACATGGGCATTAACAAAACGCTCGCAAGAGTCGCACAGCACTTTTATTTCGACAAAATGCACAGATACATTAGCGCCTATGTAAAGAGCTGCCATACTTGTCAGACGCTCAAAAGGCCACAGATCCCGGCGACTTCGCCACTCGGGAGACTGGAGTCCGACGCTACTTGGGACTTAGTGTGCATCGACTTATGGGGCCCGCTACCCATTTCTACACAAGGAAATAAATATGTGCTTACGGTCATTGACGCATATTCACGATTCCTAATTCCCATCCCTATTCCGAACAAAACCGCCGAGACGGTTGCCATGGCACTCTATCGGAACGTATTTTCTACATTCGGGATGCCTGAGAGACTTCACAGTGATCAGGGAAAGGAGTTTTGCAACAATCTTATGACCGAACTAACGAACGTACTCGGTATCTCGCAGACCAAGACCACTGCATACCACCCGCAGGGGAATGGAATTGCAGAGAGAGTTCACCAGTTCTTTAATAAGGCACTTACCGCCTATGTGAGGGAAGACCAGAGAAACTGGGAAGATTTCCTCTTTTCCATCAAACTGGCTTATAATGATGCCTTCCATGAATCGACAGGTCTCCAACCTGCGATCATGATGTTTGGCAGAAGTTTGCGAGCGCCGGGTGAGGCCTATGTACCCCGGCAAGATGCCACACTCCACAGAACAATTGCCGAGAAAATCCAGTATAGTCTAGCGCGCACGCAGACTCTAATAACCTCAAAAATGAATATGATCCGCTGGAAGCGCGATCGTCTCAATAAGGACATCAAACTTACGAGATTTCGTCGGAATTCGAAGGTGTGGCTCTACGTACCACACATTAAGAAGGGAAAGACGCATAAGTTGTCACCCCACTGGTATGGACCGTATACGGTCATCGACAAATCCAGAGACAAAAAGGTTTATTATTTGGCCGACGAAAACGGCAATGAACTCAGGAATGCTGTCTCGGTCACAAGACTGAAACCTTATGTCTCGAGAGATGATGTTCCCACTGAAAAACTTTCGTATCCGGTGAGAGAGGACCTTTCACAAGCACTCCGTGAAGAGCTCGATAAAGATGATTCTGATTCAAATTCTGAGGAGGAAGACTCAGAGGAGTCTTGCGCAACAGATGAAGATGAAGACGGCCATCCTCTGCCCTCTTCTATCTCCTCAGCCCTCGACGAATTACCTGAGCAATTATTTGCTAATGAAATCTCGAGCGACCCAGGAGATGAATTGATAATACTGCCTGATTCACCGGCATCACGACGAATGATTGGTCATGAAGCTTACGTACTTGCGGATGGGAAAATTGCATTGAAGACAAGAGTGGCAACTCGAGGTAAACGCAGAGCCGGTCGCCCGTTTCGCTTCCGCGACATCGGCTCGAACGAGGACGTTTCTTCTGAAGAGGAGGGGCAGTGTGACGACGAACGTCGCCCACAAGAGGCCCCCCACTCGATGTAGCGCAGCGGA
>CAZTHV010000197.1:5523-6329 GCA_964613165.1 uncultured Marmoricola sp. | reverse complement strand
ACCGTCTCCAGCCCCGCGCACAGCGCCAGCGCCGACTTGCCGGTGCCGGCCCGGCCGCCGAGCGAGACGATGCCGATGTCCGGGTCCAGCAGCAGGTCGAGAGCCACCCGCTGCTCGGCGGAGCGGCCGTGAATGCCGAAGGCCTCGCGGTCGCCGCGGACCAGGTGCACCTGCTTGTCCGGTCCGACCCGACCGAGGGCACTGCCCCGCTCGGACATCAGCACCAGACCGGTGTGGCAGGGCACCTCGCGCGCGTCGTCGAGATCGATCACACCGTCGTCGTACAGCTCGTCGATGTCGTCGGCGGTCACGTCGAGCTCGGTCATGCCGGTCCAGCTGGCGTCGGACTCGTGCACCTGCTCGCCGCGGTACTCCTCGGCGTCCAGGCCGACCGCGGACGCCTTGATCCGCAGCGGCAGGTCCTTGGAGACCAGGCTGACCTGGTGGCCTTCGTTGGCGAGGTTGCGTGCGACCGCCAGGATCCGGGTGTCGTTGTCGCCCAGCCGGAAGCCGGACGGCAGCGAGTCGGGATCGGTGTGGTTCAGCTCGACGCGGAGGGAGCCGCCGTCCTCGCCGATCGGCACCGGCTGGTCGAGCCGTCCGGCCTGGACGCGCAGCTCGTCGAGCATCCGCAGTGCGGAGCGGGCGAAGTAGCCGAGCTCGGGGTGGTGCCGCTTGCCCTCCAGCTCGGTGATCACCACCACGGGAATGACCACCTCGTGCTCGGCGAACCGGCGCAGCGCGCCCGGGTCGGCCAGCAGAACGGAGGTGTCCAGGACATACGTACGGCGGCCCGGCTCAACCAC
>CAZTHV010000197.1:2019-5513 GCA_964613165.1 uncultured Marmoricola sp. | reverse complement strand
CCCCCTCGGGGGACCGGGCGCGCGCTCTCGCTCCGAGCGCTTCCCGGTCCTAACAGTAGGACCGGGACGGGCCGTGATCTCTCACGCTGGTCGCCTCCCGGACCGGCTCTGGATGAGCCGATGCCTTCGAAAGTACGTCGGCGCAGCGGCGATCCAAGTCCGACACGCCCGAACGCGAGGTGAAGACGGGGTTAAGCCCCATATCTCCGTTCGCGCTGGGCGAAGGCGCGGATGGCGCGGAGGAAGTCGACGCGGCGGAAGTCGGGCCAGTAGGCCTCGCAGAAGTAGAACTCGCTGTGGGCGCTCTGCCACAGCAGGAAGCCGCCCAGTCGCTGCTCGCCCGACGTGCGGATCACCAGGTCCGGGTCCGGCTGCCCCTTGGTGTAGAGGTGCTCGGCGATGTGGTCGACGTCGATCAGCTCGGCGAGCTCCTCCAGGGTCCGGCCCTGGGCGGCCTGCTCGTGCAGCAGCGCGCGCACGGCGTCGGTGATCTCCCGGCGCCCGCCGTACCCGACCGCGATGTTGACCAGCAGTCCGTCCACGTCACGGGTCGACTCCTCGGCGGCCTTGAGGCGCTCGGCGGTCTCGGCGGGGAGCAGGTCCAGCGCGCCGACCGGATGCAGCCGCCAACGGCGCTGCTCGGCCAGGGAGGCCACCGCGCCCTCGATGATCCGCAGCAGACCCTGCAGCTGCTCCGGCGGCCGGTTGAGGTTGTCGGTCGACAGCAGCCACAGCGTGACCACCTTGACGCCGACCTCCTCACACCACTCCAGCAGCGGCTCGATGTTGGCCGCTCCGGCCTGGTAGCCGTGCGCGGTGTCGGCACCGACCGCCTTGGCCCAGCGGCGGTTGCCGTCCAGCATCACCCCGACGTGCTGGGGGATCCGGTCGGTGGGCAGGCGGCGCACCATCCTGGCCTCGTACGCCGGGTAGAGCACTCGTCGTACCGCGTTCTTCCAGCTTGCCACGCCCATCAGGCTACCGCCGACCACCCGGCTCGTACTCTGATGACATGGACATGCAGGCGCCCGTCGGCGACAAGCCGCCCCTGCGCCACTCTCTGGGTCACCAGGTGGGCCAGCATGCCCAGGACGCGGCCACCACCGTCCGCGATCGGGTGGACCGCAAGGTCGACGAGATCAAGCCCAAGCTGCGCGGCTGGCTGCATGCCGCGACCTCGCCGCTGACCCTCGCCGCCGGCATCGTGCTGATCGCTCTCTCCCCCACCGTCGCCACCCGGGTCGGGTCGGCGATGTTCGCGGGGACTGCCCTGCTGCTGTTCACGGTCAGCGCGATCTATCACCGCGGCACCTGGTCGCCGCGCGTCCACGTGGCCCTGCGCCGCTTCGACCACGCCAACATCTTCCTGTTGATCGCCGGCTCCTACACGCCGTTCACGCTCATCCTGCTGGAGGGCTCCGCCCGGGTCTGGCTGCTGGCGATCGTGTGGACCGGGGCGCTGGGCGGCGTGATCTTCAAGCTCTTCTGGCCCGAGGCCCCGCGGTGGCTGTCCACGCCGGTCTACATGGCGCTCGGCTGGGCGGCGATCTTCTACGCCGACGACCTCGCCTCCGGCGGCGGTGCGGTCATCACGCTGGTCGCGATCGGCGGAGGGCTCTACACCCTCGGCGGCCTCGTCTACGGCCTGAGGAAGCCGGACCCGTTCCCCACCTGGTTCGGCTTCCACGAGATCTTCCACACGCTCACCATCGCGGCCTTCCTCTGCCACTACGTCGCGGCGTCGATCGCGACGTACCGGCTCAGGTGACGAGCACGACGAACAGCCCGATCGCGGCGGCCACCCCGAGCAGGCCGGCGCCGAGCGTGACCTTCGGCGCCCGGCCGGCCAGCCACTCCGCTGCCCAGTAGAGCCCGGTCAGCGCGAGCAGCACGGCGGTGACGTGCAGCAGCAGCGCCAGGCTGATCCCGGCCACCCAGCCGGCGACCCGGAACCTCCCCCAGAGCACGCCGAGCCCGGCCGGGATCACCACTGCGCCGGCGGCACCTCCGAGCAGCTCGAGCCACCATGGCCGGTCGCCCATCCACGGCAGCGCGGGAGCCCGCCGCAGGTCCAGAAGGTCTGCCGTCGCCCAGATCCCGAGGACCGCGACGACGAGCACGGTGAGGGCCGCCACGACGCGGTAGTACCAGCGCAGCGCGGTCGGCCACCCCGTGCCGGAGCCGCTCAGCATGGTCGTGGTGGTCACCGCCGACCAGACCAGCCAGCGTCGGACGACGCCGGTGCCGGTATCGGCCATCGCGTCGCGCAGCACCCGGTCGGCCTCGGCGCGCAGCACGGTCCGTCCCTCGGTGGAGGTGTACGTCGGCTCGGTGCCCGGCTCGAAGACGAGCCCGTCATGGAGCAGGGCGGCCGGGAGATGCCGGCCCGTCTTGGGCACCAGCCAGGTGAACAGCGCCGGGACCGAGGTCAGGTCGGTGCGGAAGTCCCCGGTCTCGCGGGGCACCAGCAGCTCCCCGAGGTGCCGGTCACGATAGGCGATCCGGCGCTCCATCTCGAACTGCTCCAGCCCCGCCTCGGTGATCCGCCGCAGCACGATCTGCGGATCGGCACCGGGGTTCGGGGGAATCTCCAGACGGTTGGCATCCGCATCGACGCCGCCGTCGTAGAAGCGCCGCTCCTGCGTCATGATCTGCGTCTCCACGGCGCACTCACCTCCCCGTCAGAGCTGTGCCTCCAACGCTGCCACGTCGTGGACGGGGGCGCGACAGACCATGCCGCGGCAGACGTACGCCGTGGCGCGGCCGCCGATCGCCGTGCGGCCTTCCAGCAAGGGGATCTCCGACCCCGCGGCCTGGTCCGGAGTGACCATGAGGACCACCGCGCCGGGCAGGCGGCGGGCGCGAGCCGCCATCGCCGCGCCCTCGGGGTCGCCCGGCCCACTCACCACCACGATCTCGCGCGGGCCGTCGAGCATGGCCTGCGCCGCGGCCAGCGACCAGCCGGCGAAGCGGGGCCCGCGCTCCAGCAGGGCGTGCACCGATGCCATCGCCGCCTCGGCCACGTCGCGGTGCCGGCCCGAGCCGGTGAGCGCGGCGTACCGGACCAGGGCGCCGACTACCGCCGAGTGTCCCGACGGGCTGGCGTTGTCCGAGGGATCGCGGGGCCGGGCGATGAGCGTCTCGGCATCGACGGCGGTGTCGTGGAAGCCCCCATCGTCGGCCGCGAACCGGTCGATCGCGGCATCCAGCAGATGCCCGGCGGCGTCCAGCCAGCGCCCATCGGCGGTGGCCTCGGCCAGCGCCAGGAACCCGTCGGCGACGCAGCCGTAGTCCTCCAGCACGCCGTCCGGCGCCCCCGCCACGCCGTCCCGCGAGACCCGCTTCAGCGATCCCTCGTCCGTGTGGACGTCCAGCAGCAGCTCGCCGGCAGCCACCGCAGCGGCGAGCAGGCGGTCCTCGCCCAGGACGCCGGCGGCGCGGGCCAGGGCGGCGATGGCGAGACCGTTCCACGCGGCGACCACCTTGTCGTCGCG
>CAZTHV010000197.1:0-2009 GCA_964613165.1 uncultured Marmoricola sp. | reverse complement strand
CCGAGCACCTCGCGCAGCTGCTCGGGGGTCCAGACGTAGAACGTGCCCTCCTCCCCCTCCGAGTCGGCGTCGAGCGCGGAGGCGAAGCCGCCCTCGGGGGTGCCGAGCTCGCGGATCATGAATTCCGCGGTCTCGGTGGCGATCCGGCGGCCCAACGGGTCGTTGCTCACGGCGTACCAGGAGGCGTAGGCGGCGAGCAGCAGGGCGTTGTCGTAGAGCATCTTCTCGAAGTGCGGCACCACCCAGCGCGCGTCGACGGAGTACCGCGCGAAGCCGCCGCCGAGCTGGTCGTAGATGCCGCCGGCCGCCATGGCCCGCAGCGTCGTCTCCGCCATCGGCAACGCTGGGCCGCCACCTCCTGAGGCCGCTCGGCGCAGCAGGAACACCAGCAGCATCGACGGCGGGAACTTGGGCGCCCCGCCGAAGCCTGCGTTGACCTCGTCGTACTCCGAGCGCAGCCGCTCAACAGACGCATCGAGCAGCGCTTCGTCGACCGGCTCGCCGCCGGCAAGAGAGGTCTCCTTGACCAGGTGCTCGTGGATGCCGGCCGCCGCCGTCGCTACCTCGTCGCGGCGGTCCCGCCAGGCCTCCGACAGCGCCTGGAGCACCTGGGTGAAGGCGGGCTGCCCGTGCCGCGGCCGGTCCGGGAAGTACGTCCCGGCGAAGAACGGCCGACCGTCGTGGTCGAGCACGCAGGTCATCGGCCACCCGCCCCGCCCGGTCATCGCCACCGTCGCCTGCATATACACCGCGTCCACGTCCGGCCGCTCCTCGCGGTCCACCTTGATGCTCACGTAGTGCTCGTTGAGGTACGCCGCCGTCGCCTCGTCCTCGAACGACTCGTGCGCCATCACATGGCACCAGTGGCAGGCGGCGTACCCGACGCTCAGCAGGATCGGCACGTCCCGCCGCCGCGCCTCAGCGAAGGCCGCTGGCTCCCACTCCCACCAGTCGACGGGGTTGTCCTTGTGCTGCAGGAGGTAGGGCGATGTCGCGTTGGCCAGCCGGTTCACTCCCCTATCATCGCGCAGCGCCTCGTAGGAGCACGGACCCAACGAGCCCATCTCCACCTGCCGCACGCTCAAGAGATGGCTCGACAGTGTCCTTTGGTCCGTCGCCGTACGACGACACGTTGGACACGCAGCGCCACGACGAGCCGGCCGCGTCCGCGCATAGGTCGAGAGGAACGGCCCGACAACGCCTGACCGTGGCGAGTCCGGCTCTACGCTCCCCCGCCGGGTGGCAGAGCTACCAGATCAAGTTCAAAGCACCGGCAGGCGAGGGCGAGCCGTGGAAGCCCGTCCTCCGCCGGGCGAACACCGAGGCCGAGGCCCGACAGATCTTCGCCCAGGCCGAAGCCGCGCTCGACAGGGAGAAGGAGACCCCGGTCGCCGCCGACGTGCGGGCATCACGGACGATCCGCGTGCTTGGCGAGGAGTACCTCCGCGACAGTCGTGAACGTGGCAAGCAGCCCCGCACGATGGAAGGGCGCGAGTCCCGGCTCAACGCCCACATCCTGCCGACCATCGGCGACGTGCCCGTCTCCAAGTGGAGGGTCGAGCACAGCCGTCAGGTGATGGAGAAAGGCGCGAAGACGCTCTTCTCGCAACGCGGTCGCGAGGACCTCCGCGGCCAACCCGCTGCCATGCGCAAGCTCGCCTGGCGACTCGGCTGGCTCGACCGCAGCATCGACCCCCTCGACGGCCTGGAGATCGGCAAGGCCAACGTGCTCCATGGAGCAACGGCGCAGTACGTCGACCCACTCCTGCGCCCCGAGACCCGACAGGCGATCCGGTACGCCCCCGATCGGGTTACCCGGCTCGACCAGGTGCGGCGGTTCGTCGACCCGCCTACGCCGAGCTGTCGCTGCGGATGCGCACCGGCGAGAAGGCCCGGCGAGGTCGTCGACGAGCTGGTGTGCCGGGGCGAGGTCTTGATTCACACCAGTGACTCACTGCTCGACGAGTGGGAGTCCCTCACCGATCCCGACGCCGTCCACCGGCACGCCC
>CAZTHV010000196.1:0-6352 GCA_964613165.1 uncultured Marmoricola sp. | reverse complement strand
CTAGTCCCCCGGCCCGACAGAGCCGTCGGTCACCGTGGGGACTAGCCTCACGGCCGTGACCCTGCACCTCCATCGCGCCGAGAGCACCGGGGTGCTTGCCGACGCCCTGGGCGAGCTGCTGGCCACGCCGCTGGCCGACCCGTTCGCCGAGGAGGTGGTGGTCGTCCCGGCCAAGGGGATCGAGCGCTGGCTCTCCCAGCGGCTCTCCCACCGACTCGGCACCGGTCCTGATTCCGGGGCCGGCGCCGGTGTCTGCGCGGGGGTGTCCTTCCGCTCGCCGCGGAGCCTGGTCGCCGAGATCCTCGGCGTGGAGGAGGACGACCGCTGGTCGCCGGACGCGCTGGTGTGGCCGCTGCTGCAGGTGGTCGACGCGCACCTGGGCGAGGACTGGTGCCGCGCGCTGAGCCTGCATCTCGGTCACGGCGAGCAGGGCGAGGACGCCGAGCTGCGGCGCGGCCGGCGCTACGCGGTCGCCCGCAGGCTCGCCGGCCTCTTCGCGTCGTACGCCGCGCAGCGGCCGGCCCTGCTGGAGGACTGGGAGTCCGGCCGAGACACCGACGGCTCCGGTCCGGGGGCGGAGCTCGCACCCGACCTGAGCTGGCAGGCCGAGCTGTGGCGCCGGCTGGTCGCGGCCGTCCCGGCGCCGTCCCCGGTCGCCCGGCTCGCCACGACCTGTGCCGTGCTCCGCGAGGACCCCGATGCGACCCCGCTCCCTTCCCGGCTCTCGCTCTTCGGGCACACCCGTCTCCCCGCCGCGGAGGCCCGGCTGCTTCAGTCGCTGGCCACCCATCGCGAGGTCCATCTGTGGCTGCCGCACCCCTCGCCGGCGTTGTGGGAGGAGCTGACCGGCGTCGTCGGTGTGGTGGCCCGGCGTGACGACGACAGCCACGTGGCGGTGCGCCACCCGCTGCTCGCCTCGCTCGGCCGCGACCTGCGCGAGCTGGAGCGGGTGCTGCTCCCGATCGTCGACACCGACGACGCTGCCGGGGAGAGCCGGGAGACCGTGGGGCGCCCGGAGGATGGGCGATGCGAGCCTCGGACCTCTCCCGACCGTGCTCGGACCCTCCTCGGCTGGCTGCAGGCCGACCTGGCCGGCAATGCCGCCCCCGACCCCGGTGGTCGCCAGATCGAGCCGGACGACCACAGCGTCCAGGTGCACTCTTGCCACGGCCCGGCCCGCCAGGTGGAGGTGCTCCGCGAGGTGGTCCTCGGCCTGCTTGCCGACAACCCCGACCTGGAGCCGCGCGACATCGTGGTGATGTGCCCCGACATCGAGGCCTACGCTCCCCTCGTCCAGGCGGCGTTCGGCCTCGGCGCCGGCCCGGCCGGTCATCCGGGCAGTCATCCCGGTCACCGCCTGGAGGTGCGGCTGGCCGATCGCTCGCTGACTCAGACCAACCCACTGCTGGGCGTCGTCGGCCAGCTCCTCGACCTGGCCGGCGGACGGGCCGAGGCCAGCCGGGTGCGCGACCTGCTCTCGGCCGAGCCGGTGCGCCGGCGCTTCGGCTTCTCCGAGTCCGATCTGGAGACCATCGGCGACTGGATCGACGCGGCCGGGGTGCGCTGGGCGTTCGATGCCGCGCACCGGGCCGACTACGGGCTGGCCGACTACGTCCAGAACACCTGGCGCTTCGGCCTCGACCGCATCCTGGCCGGCGTGGCCGTCTCCGACGACGCCGGCCGGTGGTTCGGGACCACGCTGCCGCTCGACGACGTGGCCAGCACCGGGATCGACCTGGCCGGCCGGCTGGCCGAGTGTCTTGACCGGATCGCCACCCTGGCCGACCAGCTCTCCGGGAGCCACCCCGTCGGCCACTGGACCCGGGTGCTCGGCGACGCCGTGGACCAGCTGACCGAGGTCGCCTGGGGCGAGGAGTGGCAGCTGGGCCAGGTCCGCCGCGAGCTGGGCCTCGCCGCGCGCGGCGGGAGCGGCGCCGACCTGCGGCTCTCCGACGTCCGCGCGCTGCTCGCCGACCGGCTCGGCGGCCGTCCCAGCCGGGCCAACTTCCGCACGGGCACGCTGACCGTCTGCACGATGGTCCCGATGCGCTCGGTGCCGCACCGGGTGGTCTGCCTGCTGGGTCTCGACGACGGCGTCTTCCCGCGCGCCGGGGCGGTCGACGGCGACGACGTGCTCGCCCGGAGGCCGCTCACCGGTGAGCGCGACCCGCGCAGCGAGGACCGTCAGCTCATGCTCGACGCGATCCTGGCCGCGAGCGAGCACCTGGTGATCACCTATTCCGGCCGCAACGAGACCACCGGCCGGGAGCGCCCTCCCGCCGTACCGCTCGGCGAGCTGCTCGACGCGCTCGCGCTGACCGCGCCCGGCGGCCGGGAGCAGGCCCTGCGTGACCACCCGCTGCAGGCCTTCGACCCCAGGAACTTCAACCCAGGATCGCCGTTCTCCTTCGACACCGGCGCGCTCGCCGGCGCTCGGGCGAGGACGCGCGAGCGGGTGCCGATCCCCACCCTGGCCGGCGTGATCCTGCCGGAGCGCGCCGAGGACGTCGATCTCACCGATCTGGTGCGCTTCCTCAAGGACCCGGTCGGCCAGTTCCTCCGGCAGCGCCTGGACATCGTCCTGCCCGAGGACACCCAGGACGCAGCGGAGCCGGCCGACGCGATCCCCGTGGAGCTGGACGGCCTGCAGCGCTGGAAGATCGGCCAGCGGATGCTGGGCGACCTGCTCGCCGGCCGCAGCCGTGAGGATGCCCTGGCCACGGAGTGGCGGCGCGGCGTGCTCCCACCCGGCCGACTCGGCTGGCGCATCGCCCGCAGTCTTGCCGACCAGGCCGCACCGCTTGCCGAGGTCGCCGACGCGGCGCGGCAGGGTCGTGACCAGCGGGCCGTCGACGTCGACGTGGATCTCGGCGGGGGCCGGCGCCTGCGCGGCACCGTCGCCGACGTGTACGGCGATCGGGTGGTGACCGTCGGCTTCTCCACCCTCGGTCCCAAGCAGGTGCTCGACGCCTGGGTGCCGCTGCTCGCGCTGTGCGCCACCAGGCCGACGGTGCCGTGGTCCTCCGGTGCGGTCGGCAAGGCCCGAGGGCGGGCACAGGATGGTCATGCGCGGGCCACCTTCGTCTCCGTCGACGAGCCCGTCGGACTGCTGACCGAGCTGGTCCGGCTCTACGACGCCGGCCTGCGCGAGCCGCTGCCGCTCCCGCTCAAGACCGGGCATACCTGGGCCCGCTTCCGCCGCAAGCCCGACCTGGCCCGTGGCTACGCCGAGCGGGACTGGTGCCGCTCCCGCTACGGCCAGGAGAACGCCGCTCCCGCGCACGTCCGGGTCTGGGGTCCAGGAGCGCCGTTCGAGGTCCTCCTGGATCCGCCGCGGCCCGGCGAGGAGTACGACGGGGAGACGACCCGCCTGGGCGCGCTGGCCTCGCGGCTGTGGGTCCCGATCCTGGAGCGTCAGCTGTGAGCGCCGGACCGCGGGCCTTCGACCTGCTGGGGCCACTGCCGACCGGCACGACCGTGCTGGAGGCCAGCGCCGGCACCGGCAAGACCTACGCCGTCGGCGCGCTGGTGGCCCGGTTCGTCGCCGAGGGCCACGCCACCTTGGAGGAGATGCTGGTCATCACCTTCGGTCGAGCGGCCAGCCAGGAGCTGCGCGAGCGGGTGCGCGAGCAGCTGGTCGAGGCCGAGCGTGCCCTCGCCGACCCCGCGGCCGCTCGGCGCGAGGGTGGCCTCCTGGCCCTGCTCGCCGGCGACGACGGTGCCGATGAGGCCGAGGTCGGCGCCCGTCGCGCGCGGCTGCGCGATGCGCTGGCCTCCTTCGACGCCGCCACCATCGCCACCACCCATCAGTTCTGCCAGCTGGTGCTGCGCTCGCTGGGCGTCGCCGGCGACACCGATGCCCACGTTCGACTGGTCGAGAATCTCGACGAGCTGGTGGTCGAGGTGGTCGACGACCTCTACCTCGCTCGCTTCGGTGGGGAGGAGTCGCCGCCGCTGTCCCGTCCGCTCGCGCTGGAGATCGCCCGCAAGGTGATCGACGACCCGCAGGCGGTGCTGGCGCCCGCGGCCCCGGAGACACCGGCCGCCCACCGGGTCGCCTTCGCGGCGGGCGTGCGCGCCGAGGTCGAGCGGCGCAAGCGCCGGCTGGGGATCCTCTCCTACGACGACCTGCTCAGCAGGCTGGCCGCGGCGCTGGAGGCCGAGGACTCGCCGGCGCGCGAGCGGATGCGGCAGCGCTGGCGGATCGTGCTGGTCGACGAGTTCCAGGACACCGACCCGGTGCAGTGGAGCGTGCTCGACCGAGCCTTCTCCGGCAGTGCTGGCCAGCCGGGGGCGACGATGGTGCTGATCGGCGACCCGAAGCAGGCGATCTACGCCTTCCGCGGCGGCGACATCGTCACCTACCTGTCCGCGGTGGGCGTCGGCGGCACGGGAGGCCTGTCGACGCTGGCGACCAACTGGCGCAGCGACAAGCCGCTGGTCGACGCCCTGCAGGTGCTGCTCCAGGGCACCAGCCTCGGCGATCCGCGCATCGTCGTGCACCCGGTGACCGCCTCGGAGGAGCACCGGGAGAGCCGGCTGCGAGGCGCCCCCTGCGACGCGCCGCTGCGGGTGCGCTCGGTCCGGGGGAGCGAGGTCGGCCTGAACGAGCGGGGCACGGCGTCGATCGCGGCTGTCCGCGAGCACATCGCCGCCGACCTGGCCGACGACGTGGCCGCGCTGCTCGCCTCCGGCGCGACGTACGACGGCAGGCCGGTGGAGGCCGGCGACGTCGCCGTGCTGATGTACAGCCTCAACCACGCCCAGCTCTTCCGCGACGCATTGGCCGCCCGGGGCATTCCCTCGGTGGTCGGTGGGGGCGCGAGCGTGCTGACCTCCCCGGCCGGCGAGCACTGGCTGACCCTGCTGGAGGCGCTGGAGCAGCCACACCGCTCGCCACGGGTCCGCGCCGTCGCGCTGACTCCCTTCCTCGGCTACTCGGCGGCCGGGCTCGACGCCGGCGGTGAGGAGCTGACCGACGACCTCGCCGAGCAGGTCCGGCTGTGGCTCGACCTGATCCGCGCTCGTGGGGTGGCCGCCGTCTACGAGTCCGTGCTGGCCGGGGGACTCACCGAACGGGTGCTCGCCCGACCGGACGGCGAGCGGCTGCTCACCGACCTGAACCACCTGGCCCAGCTGCTCCACGAGGTCGCCCGGCGGGAGCGCCTCGGCCTGCCCGCTCTCCTCGGCTGGCTGCGCACCGAGCGGCGCGCGGCAACTCGCAACGATGCCCGGACCCGCCGCTTGGACACCGACGCGCACGCGGTGCAGTTCACCACGATCCATGCCAGCAAGGGCCTGCAGCACCCGATCGTCTACCTGCCGCTGGCCTTCAACCGCTGGGTCGCCTCGGAGGAGACCACCCAGCTCTTCCACGACGGCGAGGTGCGGACCATCGACGTCAGCGGTGCGCCGGTGGACCGGGCCGCCGTCGAGGCCGCGGGGGAGGAGCTGCGGCTCGCCTACGTGGCGCTGACCCGCGCGCAGTCCCAGGTGGTCGCCTGGGTGGCCCCGACCCGGGACAGCGCGACCGCCGGGCTGAGCCGGATGCTGCTCGGCCGGGGCCCCGGCGAGGCGGGACAGGTCGGATCCGGGCCGCAGCCGATCCCGGATCGGATCACCGAGGGGCGACCGGAGGAGGAGACCTGGGCGGCGCTGAGCGCCTGGGAGGCTGCCGGCGCACTGCGCGCCGAGCGGGTCGAGCCGCGGGTGGTGCCGGCGATCGAGTCGGCCAGGAGCACCGGTGCCCTGGCGGCGCGCAGTCTCGACCGAGAGCTGGACACGGCCTGGCGGCGGACGTCGTACTCGGGGCTGATCCGGATCGAGGATGAGCAGGGTGCCACCTCCGTCCTCGGGTCCGGCAGCGAGCCCGAGTCGGTGGGCACCGTCGACGAGACCTCCGAGCATGACCAGCCATCGGCCCCGGCCGAGCCCATGGAGCGTGCCGAGCCGGGCGGGCGTGCGCCGGCCGAGGAGATGCTCGACTCTGGGCCGGCGCTGCCCTCGCCGATGGCGGATCTGCCTGCCGGGGCCGCGTTCGGCTCGCTGGTGCACGGCGTGCTCGAGGTCGCCGACCCGCACGCGCCCGACCTGCTGGCCGAGCTGCGCGCGCACGTCGTCGAGCAGCTGCGCTGGTGGTCCGTCCCGGCCGACGCGGACACGATCGCGGCGGGGCTGCTGCCGATGCAGCACACGCCGCTCGGACCGCTCGCCGGCGATGCGACGCTGGCCGGGATCGGGCTGTCCGACCGGCTCTGCGAGCTGGACTTCGAGTTCCCGCTCACCGGCGGTGACGATCCCTCGGGGGAGACGGTGCTTCTCTCCGACCTCGCCGGCGTACTGCGCCGCCACC
>CAZTHV010000195.1:729-6353 GCA_964613165.1 uncultured Marmoricola sp. | reverse complement strand
GTCTCGTCGATGGCGGCGAGGAAGTCCTCCTCCGACCCGATGTCGTTGATCGCGACCTGAGGCGCGTCGGAGAGAGTAGGTGTGCTCGTCATGTGTGGATGGGTTCCTTGGGGGTGGACAGATGTCGTGCGGACGCACGCGGAACCGGTTTCACCATCGAACGGTTCGGGCGACAGCGAGCGGCGAGTCTGCTCCGTCTGAGACTCAGGCGGGCTCCGGCGCGCCTCCCAGGGTACGGCGTCGCGACCGAGCCCGTCCAACCGAGGCGTCCTCGGCCTCTAGGATCACTTTCATGGGCGATCCCGCTGTCGAGCCGCTCCCGGGGCTGCGCGCCTTCCGTGTCACCGTCGACGAGCACCACTCCCAGCTCGCAAACCGGGCCGACTGGGACCGCTACGCCGACGAGTATCAGGCCACGCACGGCGCCTTCCTGGGTGACGACGGCTTCCTGTGGGGTCCCGAGGGTGTCAGCGAGGACACCGTCGGCGCACTCGGCGACGTCGCCGGGTGCCGGGTACTCGAGGTCGGCTGTGGCGCCGCACAGTGCTCACGATGGGTCCTGCGCCGCGGCGGCATCCCGGTGGGCCTGGACCTCTCCTACCGGCAGCTGCAGCACAGCCGGCGCATCGACCACGACCTCGGCACTCAGGTGCCGACGGTCTGCGCCGGAGCGGCCCGGCTGCCCTTCGCCGATGCCAGCTTCGACATCGTCTTCTCCTCCTTCGGGGCGCTCCAGTTCGTCGCCGACGCCGACGCCCTCACCGCCCAGATCGCCCGGGTGCTGGTCCCGGGCGGACGATTCGCCTTCTCCGTGACCCACCCGACGCGGTGGATGTTCCCCGACGACCCCGGTCCCGGCGGCCTGACCGCCAGCCAGTCCTACTGGGACCGGACGCCCTACGCCGAGGTCGACGGCCAGACCGGCGAGGTGACCTACGTCGAGCACCACCGCACGATCGGCGACTGGGTGCACGCGCTCGCGACGGCCGGCTTCCGCATGGTCGACCTCGTCGAGCCGGAGTGGCCGGCCGACCACGACCGCGTCTGGGGCGGCTGGAGCCGGACCCGCGGCCTGCTCACGCCCGGTACGGCGATCTTCGTCGCCGACCTGACCCACTGACCGCTGGAGGCTCCTCGGGGCTGTCAGGCCTTGCGGCGGCGCAGGGCGATCAGCCCACCCGCGGCAGCGAGCAGTGCCAGCGCGGCGACCGTGCGGGTGATCTTGCGTCCCGTGGCGCCGTTCTCCTCGGTGATTGTGAAGCTGTACGCCGTCAGGCCCAGAGCACCTTCGGGGGCGCCGATGGCCATCGACTCTGCCTGGGCACGCTCGGCACCGGCGTCGAGCACCGCCACCATCTCGCCGTAGTTGACCGCGGTGTCCTGACCCGCGGCCACCAGCTTGGAGGTGCCTTCTTCCGACAGCCGCTGCGCTCCGTCGGGCAGGGCAGGAGCCGCGGCGCGAGCCTGGCCGAGACCGTCGGCAAGCTGCTTGGAGCCGTCCGCGGCCGTGCCGAGCCCATCGGCAAGCCTGTCGGTGCCGGCGGAGAGCTCACCGGCGCCGTTGTCAAGGCGTCCCAGGCCACCGACGAGATCCTTGGACCCGTCGTAGGCCTGGCTCGCACCGCTGTCGAGCTTCAGCACGCCCGCGATGGCCTCAGCCAGCTTGGTCTGGAGAGTGGTCAGACCGTCCTTGACCTGCTGCGTGCCGGCCTTCAGGGTCTGCGCACCCCCCTTCGCCGTTCCAGCACCCACTGCGAGCTGGTCCGCACCCGGGATCAACTGGGTCGTCAGGGCGCCAATCGCAGTGCCGAGCCCGGCCGAGATCTGCTGTAGAGCACCGTTCGCGGTCGTCAGACTCGTCTTGCTGGCCTCTGCGCCCGTCCTGAGGTTCCCCGCCAAGGCAGCGCAGGGCACAGGCCCGCTCGTGGTGGGGCAGTTGCCCGTGGCGTTGCCTGCCAGCGATCCCAGACCGCCGATCAGCTGGTCGAGACTTCCACCGGCCTCCACGGCATCCTCGAGCCCCGCCTGAACCTGATCGACGCCGCCCTTTGCCTGCGTCAAGCCACCGCTCGCGTTGCCCCTGAGCTGCGTCAGCCCGCCGCTCAGGGACTGGGCGCCGGCCTGCATCTGGGTAAGGCCGTCGATGAGCGTGCCGGTCTGGCCCGCGGCACCGAAACCGGCGAGGATCTGGGCCAGGCCGGACTGCAGCTTCTCGATTCCCGGCTTGGCGGCCGGAAGCTCGTCGGCCAGCTGTCCCAAGCCACCACTGATCTGGCTCAGGCCATTGGAGAGCTTCTTGCCCCCCGCCAAGGCCTCGGAGGTGCCGTCATCCAATCGCCCGGCACCATCTGCCAGCCTCTTGGAGCCCGGGACCGCCGTGTTGTTCAAGCCGCTGGAGAGCTCGTCGGCTCCGTCGCTCAGCCTGATGATGCCGCTGAGCAGGTCGCCCGCGCCATCGCGCAGCTTGAGTAGGTTGCTGTCGATCTGGGCCGCGCCCGCCGCCAGCTCGGCACCTGTGTCAGCGCCGGACTGGTAGCTCTTCGCTGCCGAGGCGAAGGTCGGGTTCTTCAGCGGGTCGACCGGCAACGCGGTGATCTCGATCCGTGGCACGACGGCGTCCTTGACGTTGGCGGTGTAGCCGAAGGTGGTCGAGGTGTCACCGATCGGCGGCAGCAACGTCATGGTGAACGAGAGCGTCGTGCCACCTTGCCCGTCACCCGCCTTGTTCGCCTCGTCGGAGGCCACGTTGGCAAACGACGACGGCGCCGTCGTGCTGACCGACCCGACGATCGGCAGCGCCACCTCGGCGGTCCTGGTGACGGTGCCACCCTCGCCGTCGGGGACCTCGACCTGCTGTTCCTTGGCCGTGACGTTGGTGACTCTGAACTGCACCTTCAGCCGGCCGCTCTTGCCCACCAGGTCGGCGGGAGCGATCCTGTTCCCGTCCAGCTCGTAGGTGACCTCGACCGTCAGCGGCACCTTGCCGGTGAAGTTGCTCACCGACCGGAGGTCCTTGCGACCGTCCACCGTGGTGTTGACGATCTGGTCGCCATCCTTCACGTCGAAGCCGGCGAATCCATCGAGGTTGCGTAGGCCATCGGTCGAGACCGGATTGCGGATCTCAACCTTGCCGTTGCCGGTCAGCCCGAGTTGCTCGTAGACCCGCTTCGAGGTGACCTTGCCGTTGGCGGTCATGTAGATCTTCACCGTCTCGGTGTTCACCACCGAGACGCCATCGTCCCCGGCCGCCCCGGCCGGAACGCCGGAAAAAACAGCGAACGAGGTCAGCCCGACCGCGGCCATGACGGTCGCGGGCCTGCGGAGTCGGGGCGAGGTCACTTCGCGTCCTCCATCACGTGCTCGGCCGGCGGGGTGTCATCCACGGGGGCGTCGTGGCCGGCACGTCGACGTCCGCCGGGGCGGATCTCACCGTCGGGGGCCGCCAACAGCGCGGCAAGAAAACCGATCGCCACGCTGACCAGCAGCGTGGTCGCGGTGTCGATGGAGGTGTTCAGGAACTCAGGCGGGGCGGCCACGTACGTGAACTCGTAGGCACCGGCGAGCGCTGCCGTTCCGAGCAGAAGCGACCACAGTGAGATCCTGCCACCGCCGATCGCAACCACGACGACGCAGAGCGCCACGGTGATGAAGACCGCGACGCCACGTCCGCTGGTCGTGTCGGGAAGCATCGTCGCTCGAACCGCATAGCCGATCCAGGCGGCGACGAATCCGACAAAGAACCCTCCCAGTCGAGACCATGGATCGCGGTCCGGGACCAGTGCAACGATGGCCCCCATCGCACCGCCGAGCAGGGCGACGCTCTCCAGATCCAGTCCCAGAGCAGTGCCCAGGACAACCAGCAATGCCGCGGCGAATGCCAGCACCACCCCGGCTCCGACGACGTTGCGCATAGCTGCACGCTCCTCTCCCTGTGGGCGCCGAGCGTGCTCTGTGCGCATCACCTTGTCACAGCTGACTGTGACGAACGTCTCCCACGCTCCCAGCGGTGATCGTACGTTCACCTGTTGCTGGCGCCTAGTCACGCTTCGGTAACGCACGCGAGACGAACCCGCGACGGGTGACACCGGCATCTGGGAACGACAGGCGGCACTAGCATCGGCCGCGTGAGTTCCCCGGCGACCCGTGTCCGCGCGCTCGCGGGGGGACCCAGCGGCATCGCGGTGGCGATGGCCGTGATGAACGTCGCCACCTATGGCTACACTCTGGCCGCCGCCCGGCTCCTCGGCCCTCGTGGATACGGCGCCTTCGCCGCCGTGAGCGGCCTACTGCTGGTGCTGGGCGTGCTCCAGCTGGGACTCCAGACGGCAGGCGCGCGCCGCATCGCCGCCACACCGCACGATGTCGCGGAGATCGAGGCGACGTTGCTTCGGGTGACCTACCGGTGCGCCTGGGTGCTCGCACTCGTCTGCCTGGTGCTCGCTCCGGTCATCGACCAGTTGCTCCACCTGGACAACCTCCGGGCGGCCGCGCTGGTGGCCGTGATCGTCTGGCCGATGACGGTGATGGGTGGCCAGTCCGGGATCCTGCAGGGCGAGCGCCGGTGGTCCTCCCTCTCGCTGATCTACATCGCCTCCGGCGTTCCTCGCTTCGTCATCGGCACTGCGCTGCTGCTGTGGCGGCCGACCGAGGCGCTGGCCCTGGTCGGGGTAGCCGTCGGCTTCTTCGCCCCGGTACTGGTCGGCACCTGGGCGCTTCGTCGTTCCGCGGCCTGGCGCGTGCACCGCCGCAGCGGCGGCCACGGCGTCCGGGCCGTCGCCTGGGAGGCGATCAGCAACTCGCACTCGCTGCTGGCCTTCCTCGCACTGGCCAACGCCGATGTGATCTTCGCCCGAACCGTCCTGGGACCGCACCAGGCCGGCCTCTACGCCGGTGGCCTGATCCTGGTCAAGGCCGTGCTCTTCTTGCCGCAGTTCGTGATCATCATTGCCTTCCCGACGATGTCCAGCGAGGGTCAGCGCGCCCGCGCCCTGGTCCGTAGCCTGACTCTCGTCCTGGGGCTGGGCCTGGTCAGCGTGCTGGGCAGCTATCTGCTCAGCGGCCTGGCTCTGACCTTCATCGGCGGCGCGGAGTATGCCGAGATCCAGGACCTGCTTTGGGCATTCGCGCTGCTCGGCACGCTGCTCTCACTGGTGCAGATGCTGGTGTACGGCTTCGTCGCGCACCAGGCGCGCCGCGCCGTGTACGTCATGTGGGCGGCACTACTGGTCCTGCTCGCTGCGGCTAGCCAGGTCAGCACTGTCACCGGCCTGCTCGTCGTGGTGGCCGGGGTGGACATCATGGTGCTGCTCACCCTGCTGACGCTGACCTGGTTGCGACACCGCGCCGCCACTGCGCGCCCCGACGACCGGAGCGAGGAGACCGCTCAGTGAGCGGCCTCGTGCCAGCTGCGCCCGGTGCCGACGGAGACATCCAGGGGGACGGTCAGATCGGCGGCCGCCGCCATCTGCTCACGGACCAGCGAGTCCACCGTCTCCCGCTCCCCCGGCGCTACCTCGAAGACCAGCTCGTCGTGGACCTGGAGCAGCATCCGGGAGGCCAGTCCGGCCTCGCGAAGCGCCCGGTCGCAGTTGAGCATGGCCACCTTGATGATGTCGGCGGCCGAG
>CAZTHV010000195.1:0-719 GCA_964613165.1 uncultured Marmoricola sp. | reverse complement strand
ATCGGCGCGTTGAGTGCCATCCGCTCGGCCATCTCCCGCCGCTGCCGGTTGTCGCTGGTCAGGTCGGGCAGGTAGCGCCGGCGGCCCATGATCGTCTCGGTGAAGCCGGTGCGCCGGGCCTCCTCGACCACGCCGGTCAGGTAGTCGCGCACCCCGCCGAAGGTCTCGAAGTACTCCTCCATCAGACCGCGGGCCTCACCGGTGTCGATGCGCAGCTGCTGGGAGAGGCCGTAGGCGGAGAGGCCATAGGCCAGGCCGTAGTTCATCGCCTTGATCTTGGCCCGCATGCCGCCGTCGACCTCGCTCGGATCGACGCCGAAGACCCGGGCCGCGGTGATCTGGTGGAAGTCGCGGCCGGAGTTGAACGCCTCGATCAGACCGAGGTCCTCGGAGAGGTGGGCCATGATCCGCATCTCGATCTGGCTGTAGTCGGCCGTGAGCAGCAGCTCGTAGCCCGATCCCACGACGAAGGCCTCTCGGATGCGCCGCCCCTCCTCGGTGCGCACCGGGATGTTCTGCAGGTTGGGGTCGGTGCTGGAGAGCCGCCCGGTCGCCGCGATCAGCTGGTTGAACGTCGTGTGGATGCGCCCGTCCTCGGCGACCGTCTTGAGCAGGCCCTCGACGGTCTGCCGCAGCCGACTCACGTCGCGGTGGCGCAGCAGGTGCTGCAGGAACGGGTGCTCTGTCTGCTCGTACAGGCTCTGCAGTGCGTCGGCATC
>CAZTHV010000194.1:0-6353 GCA_964613165.1 uncultured Marmoricola sp. | reverse complement strand
GGCGGTGCGCCGGAGACGTCGTGGCGCACCGCCCGTGCTGGGCTCATCGGGTGGGGCGGCTGAGGGGAGGCTCGGATGATCATCAGCAACGACTTCGTGGTCGACCAGCCGGTCGACAAGGTGTGGGACTTCTTCGGCGACGTCCCGCAGGTCGCCTTGTGCCTACCGGGAGCCGAGCTGACCGAGGACCTCGGCGACGACAGCTACCGGGGCCGGGTCGGCATCCGGATGGGACCGGTCAAGATGCAGTTCGCCGGCACGGCGCGCATCCAGGAGCGCGACGACGCGGCGAAGCGGCTGGTGCTCGACGCGGCCGGCGCCGACGAGCGGGGCCGCGGCCAGGCGGCGATGCTGGTCACCGCGGTGCTCTCGTCCGCCGGCCAGGGCACGCGCGTCGACCTGGAGCAGGACATCCAGCTCTCCGGCGCCGCCGCGCAGTTCGGCCGCGGGATGATCTCCGACGTCTCCAGCGTGCTGATGGGCCAGTTCGCCACCAACATGCAGCAGCGCCTGGGCGCCATCGAGCGGGGAGAGTCCGCCGACTCCGTGGCGGGCGCCGCCCCGGCCGGGGGTCTCTCCATCGCATGGGCGGCGATGCGGATGGCCCTGGCCCGGGTGGCCCGCAGATTCTTCCTTCCCTACCGAGCCGAAGCCCGCTGAAGGAGGCCGAGATGGTGCTGTGGTGGATCGGGAACGGCGTACTGCTGCTGGTGGTCGCGCCGGTGCTGGTGGCGCTGCTCAACCGGGTGCTCGCCGCGCTGGAGCGCATCCGCGGCGCGTCGGACGACATCCTCGCCGGCGGCGGTGCTCTCGCCGGAGAGCTGGACGGCGTACCGGAAGGGCTCGCGGTCACCGACCGCACGGTCCGTGAGGTCGCCGAGGGCGCCGCCCGGTACGGCGGCTCGGTCGCGAAGCTACTGGGTTAGGAGCAACGAGATGCCTGTCGTCGCCTGGGTGACGGTCGTGATCGCCGCCGTGATCATCGCCGCCGCCGCACTCGGACTGATCCGGGTGATCTTCCACCTCCGGGCGGTCACCCGCACGCTGGCCGGTGTCATCGGCGGAGTCGGTGTGGTCGCCGACCGGACCAGCACCGTGCCGGCCGTGCTGCCGTCGGTCAACGCCAGCCTCAAGCCGGTCCGCGACTTCTGCGAGGGGATCTGACATGGACGCCGGATGGGCGATCGGCTACACCGTCGGCATCGTCGTCGTCCTGGTCGTGGTCGCGCTGGTCGTGCCGATCCTGCTGTTGGCGCACCGGATCGGGCGACAGGCGGGCGACATCGACGCCTCGCTGGGGGAGTCGGTGCGCAACACCGCTGCGCTGGCAGAGCTGAACACCACCATCGAGCACGCGACCGTGATCATCGGCGGTCTGCAGCGCGGCCGACAGCGACTGGGAGGCTGACTCATGAACACGACCGACCCCTTGCTCACCTCGACGCAGGAGAACCTCTGGTGGGGTGCGATCGTCGCCGGATTCGTGGTCGTGCTGGCCGTCGCGGCACTGCTGACCATCCTGGTGCTCGAGGTCCGCACCATCGAGCGCCGGGTGACCTCGGTGCGTGACACGCTGAGAGCCGCGAAGGCGAACACCGCGGACACCGTGCTGATCGGCCAGACCGCCGAGGGCGTCGAGGCGGTCCTTGCCGAGGGTCTCCAGCACCATCTCTTCCTCGGCCGGGTGCTCGGCAAGGTCAGGATGTGATCGCGATGCTGGTCTTCCTCACCGTCGTCGACATCGTGCTGCTGATCGCCGGGCTCGCGGTGTACCTGTGGATCGTCGGCGGCCAGCTCACCCGGATCGCCACGCTGCTGGAGGAGTGCAGTGACATCGTCCGGGAGATCGTCGCCGACGCCGAGCCGATCGTGCCCGGTGTGGAGCACATCAATCGCACCGGTGGGGTCGTCGCCGGTGCCCTCCCGCTGCTCTACGGCATGGCCGAGGACATCGTCGCCGGCGCCACCTTCGACCCCGGGACGGCCCATGCCGAGCGGCCGCCCGCCGCGCCGGCCTCCGGCCGCCGCCGCTCCCGTCTCACCGAGGGCGTCGGCTACCGTCCGGAGGGGACCGGGGGCGGCCACCTGCGGGAGACGACACCGGCCTGACGCTCACGATCCCGGCTGGTCCGGCTCCCGGCCGGTCGTCAACGGGCCGGCGGTGGGAGCGGAGTAGTCACCGATCCACTCGTCCTTCCAGGCTCGTTCGAACTGCTGCTCGTTGCACTGGGGGTGGTAGCTCGCACAGAGCTCCTCGACGATCCGGGCGCGGTGCGTGGCCGAGCCGCCGGGGACCTGGTAGATCGCAACGTGCAGCTTCCACCGGTCGGGTGCGCGCTTGAGCCAGCACGGGGCCCGCGGATGCCGGAACGGGAGGCCGACTGCGCTCAGGTCGTCGGCGTGGCCGACGTAGATGACGGCGTAGTGGTCCGGGCGGATGTCCGGATCGGGGCGGTACATCACGGCGTAGACGGCGGCGACGGGCGGCGGTGTCCAGCCGGCCAGGACCCGTGGGCCCTCGAACGGGTAGCCGGCGAGCGAGCCGAGCCGGATCACCGGTCGATCCCGTCGAGCTCGTCCTCTGCCTCGCTGACCGCGGACGCGGAGGTGACCGGCCATGGTGGCAGCCCCGCGCGCGCGGCCGCCTCGGCGAAGAGCGAGCAGCCCCGCTCGATCGCCTCGTCGCGGTCCTTGGCGTCGACGACCAGCTGCGCGCCGTACGTCGTGGAGCCGATGCCCGACGCGACGCCCTGCCAGCCGGCGACGGCATCGGCCAGCTCGACGATCTCCTCGTGCTGCAGCACCCGTTCGCCGCTGGCCTGCACGGAGACGCTCCATCTCATGGGTCCATCCTCACCCCAGCTCGGGCAGCCGGGCGGCGAGCCGCTCCAGGCTGCGCAGGTCGCGCCCGGAGGCGATCAGGTCGACGTACGGCGCGGCGACGGCCATCCCCAGGGTGGGCGGCACCCGCTCAGCGGTCTCGCCCACGTGCGGGTTGACCCAGACGATCCGGTGGCAGAGGCGCGAGAGCTGCTCCATCGCGCGGGCCAGCACCGCCGGGTCGCCGCGGTCGAGACCGTCGGAGCAGACCACCACGATGCCACCCCGGCAGCGACCGCGGCGGGCCCAGGTCCGGACGAAGGCGTCCAGGGAGTCGCCGATGCGGGTGCCGCCGTCCCAGTCGAGGACCACCTGCGCCGCGCGCTCGAGCGCCTCGTCGGGCCGCCGGTGCTCCAGCTCGCGGGTGATCCGGGTCAGCCGGGTGCCGAAGCAGAACACCTCGACCCGGCGGCCCACTCGGCTCGTGGTGTGCGCGAATTGCAGCAGGTGACGCGAGTAGTCGGCCATCGAGCCGGACACGTCCAGGATCAGGGTGACCGGGCGGAGTCGAAGCCGTCGCCGCCGCCAGTGCAGCTCGGTGATCTCGCCCTGGGTGCGCAGGGCCTGCCGCACGGTCCGCCGCAGGTCGGGGGAGCGTCCGGCCGTCGCCGTGGTCGTACGACGGGACCGCCGGCGCGGCGGGGTCAGCCGCATCGTCCGGACGATCCGCCGCAGTGCCGCCAGCTCCTCGGGTGTGCAGGAGGCGAAGGACTTCGAGCGCAGCGCGGTCGTGGCCGAGGCCTGATAGCCGAGCCGGACCTCCTCGTCCTCGCGCTCACCGCCCTCGCCCGGCTGGGTCTCCGGCAGCTGCAGCACCGCTTGGGCCTCCGCGGCCGAGGCGGCCGTGAACGGCGCCGGCGGCTCGTCTCCCGGACCGGCGCCGAGGAAGTAGTGACGGAAGACCGCGTCGTACACCGGGATCTGGTCGTGTCGCGACACCAGACTCGCCCGTCCGGCCCAGTAGAGGTCGACCAGATCACCCGCGTCGAGCACACCGAGCGCGGCGACGAACTGCTGGGCGTCCCCGGTGCCGACGGTGAGATCGGAGTGGCGGAGGGCACGGGCGAAGCCGACCATCGTCTCGACCAGCGTGCTGCCGGCGTCGTGCCCGGGGTCAGGCACCGGACACCACGTGGCCGAGGCTCTCGGCCACCAGGTCGAGGTCGTCCCGGTCCTTGACCACGGCGCCGAGGGTCAGCTCGGCGGTCGCGGGGTCGAGGCGGTCGGCGCCGACCACCTCGACGGTCCGGACCCAGTCGATCGTCTCGGCGACCCCCGGCGGCCTGGTCAGGTCGAGCTCGCGCAGCCGCTGCACCGCCGCGACGACCTGGGCGGCGAGGGCTGCCGGTGCGCCGGGCTCGCGGGCCAGCACGATCTCCACCTCGCGCTCGGCGCTCGGGTAGCCGACCCAGTGGTAGAGGCACCGGCGCTTCAGCGCGTCGTGCAGCTCGCGCGTCCGGTTGGAGGTGAGCACCACCAACGGCGGGCTCTCCGCGGCGATCGTGCCCACCTCCGGGATGGTGATCTGGAAGTCCGAGAGCAGCTCCAGCAGGAAGGCCTCGAACTCGTCGTCGGCGCGGTCGATCTCGTCGATCAGCAGCACGGCCCCGTCGCCCGCACGGACGGCCTCGAGCAGTGGCCGCTCGAGCAGGAACCTCGGGCCGAAGAGCGTGTCGACGGCCTCCTCGTCGGCCAGCCCACGATCGGCGAGCGCCCGGATCTGCATCATCTGCCGGGCGTAGTCCCACTCGTAGAGCGCCTGGTTGGTGTCGATGCCCTCGTAGCACTGCAGCCGGATCAGCCGGCGCCCGAGCACCGTGGCCAGCGCCCGGGCGACCTCGGTCTTGCCGACGCCGACCTCGCCCTCGAGCAGGACCGGGCGGCCCAGGGAGAGCGCGACGTACAGGGTCGTCGCGAGCCCCCGGTCGGCCAGGTAGCCGTCGGCGCGCAGACGCTCGGTGAGGTCGGCGACGTCGTCGACGTACGGCGGCATCGCGGTCCCCGGGCTCAGCGGTCCGTCGTGCCGAGCACGAGGTCTCGGAGGCTCTGGCCGGCGGGCCCGAGCTTGCCCTCCCGCGCCAGCCGGTCGCGCCAGGCCGCGCCGAGATCGCTGCCGGGCTCGGCAAGGCCGTCGAAGGTGACCTCGCGCATGTTCTTGCACGCCTGCTGGGGCCCGTGGATCTCGTCGAGACCGGCTTGCTGGTCGTCGGCCGACCACAGGGCGCGCAGCACCTCGATCGGCTCGTCGGTGTCGCTCGCTGGCATCTCGCTCACTGGGCTGCCTCCTCTTCGACGCTCCTCCAGCATAGGCACGGCACCGCCGGCCTCACACGTGTCGATAAGCAATCACTGAAGGCGCCCGGCGCGCGCGGCGATGGCTTCGGCGAGGATCGCGACGGCGTTCTCCGCCGGGGTCGTGGCGCCGAGATCGAGGCCGGCGGGGGAGTGCACCCGACTCAGGTCCGTGTACCCGCGATCGGCCAGCCAGACCTCCCGCTCGGCGACGATCCGGGGTCCGCCGAGGGCACCGATGTAGCCGGCCGCCGAGTCCAGCGCTCCGGCGATCGCTGGGCCGGCCAGCTCGGTGCCGTGCGTCGCGATGAGCACCGCGTCGAGTGGCGAGAGTCCGGCGACGAGACCGGTGGCAGTCTGCCGGTCTTCCGCCGAGACGACGGTCCAGCCGAGCAGGGCCGAGATCCGCGCGACCGTCTCGGCGATGTCGCCGCCGCCGACCACGACCAGCTTCGGCACCGGCCAGAGCACGGTGACCAGGAGGTCGCCGAGCGCGGCGGCGGCGCTGGTACGCCGGCCGAAGAGCGCTGCCGCGTCCGGTCCGGCCGCCTCGACCGTGTCGGCATCGAGCAGGGTGGTGGCGGTGATCCTCCCAGCGTCGAGCCGGCCGGCCAGGCAGATGGGCTCGCGCCTGGTGAGCCGGTCCCAGAGGTCGGCCGGGAGGTCGGCCGCAGGCAGCAGCGCGCACCGGACGGTGCCGCCGGCCGCCTCACCGGCCAGCAATGCCTCGTGCTCGCCGACGGTCAGGGTGTGCAGGCGGCCCGTGGCTCCCTGCGTCGCGAGGTCGGCCACCTGGTCCACGGCTCCGGCCAGTGCCGACCCGACCCGGCCGCCGCCCGGTGTCAACGCGAGCGCATCGGCCGGCGAATGACTCTCGCCGACCAGCCACGCGACGTCGACGGCCGTGCCGGCTCGCAGGCATGCCTGCACGGTGAGCGCCACGTCGTACACGTCTTGACGGTAGCCCGCCGGACGGATGCTCGCCGAGTCTCTCCTAAGCGAGGACTGATCTCGGAGGCCACGCGAGCCAGGACACGACTATCCGGCGTCACCGCGCTGTGTGCTCCCCGGGGCGCTCTCCTGGGCGATCGCCCGGACGGCGTCGATGGTGTCGGCCTCGGCCGCGGTCTTGTCGTCGCGGTAGCGCAGGACGCGGGCGAAGCGGAGCGCGAGGCCGCCGG
>CAZTHV010000193.1:0-6367 GCA_964613165.1 uncultured Marmoricola sp. | reverse complement strand
GCCGTGGTCTCACCGTCGATCGTCGGAGACCGCTTCGTCCAGCTCACCCCCGCCTATACCGGTGGCGTGGTCGCGGCCGACGGGCTGCGGCTCGGCCTGGACCGTACGGCGACGCCGCTGGAGCTCGACGAGATCTTCGGCGCGCTCAACGACCTGGCCAAGGGCCTGGGGCCGGAGGGCGCCAACCGCCCGGACGCCTCCGGCGTCGGTCCGCTGACCCGGCTGCTGGACTCCACCGCTCGCAACTTCGGGGGGCAGGGCGTCCAGGTCAACCAGACGCTGACCAACCTCGCCGAGCTGACCCAGACCCTCTCGGACAACAAGGACGAGATCTTCGGCACCGCGGCCGAGGTGGAGAGGTTCACCAAGACCCTGGCCGCCAACGACGACACCGTCCGCCGCTTCACCGGGGCGCTGGCCAGCGGCGCGGCGTTGGCCGCGGGCGAGCGCGAGGAGCTCGCCGCGGTGCTGAGGAACCTCTCGGTGGCGCTGGAGCAGGTGCGTGGCTTCGTCCAGGAGAACCGCGGCGCGCTGACCACGAACATCAAGGGCCTTACCCGGGTCTCCAAGGTGATCGTGAAGAACCGGGACGCTCTCGACGAGTCGCTGCGGGCCGGCCCGGTCGCGCTGAACAACCTCGGCCTGGCCTACAACGAGACGACCGGGACCCTGGACACCCGCGCCAACCTGCTCGAGGGGGTCAACCAGATGGTCGCCCGGCCCTCGGTCGTGCTCTGCGGCCTGCTGCCCGACCTGTGCAGCGTGATCACACCGCTGCTCAGCGCCATCGGCCTGGGCCGCACCGCCCCGGGGGCGGGCGACGGCGGGACCGGCCGGGTCGTTGGCGCCCCGATCGACCGCACCCTCGGCGGCCTGGTGGAGGTGACCCGATGAGGATGCGTGCCCTGGCCGCCTTGCTCGCCGCACTGACTGCCGCCACCACGGCGCTCAGCGGCTGCTCGGTCTACGACATCCCGCTCCCCGGCGGCGCCGACACCGGGAAGAACCCGATGACCGTGCACGTGATGTTCCGCGACGTCCTCGACCTGGTGCCGCAGTCCACGGTCAAGGTCGACGACGTCACCGTCGGCAAGGTCACCGGCATCACGCTCAAGGGCTACACCGCCGACGTGGCCATCCAGCTGCCGCGCTCGATCGACCTGCCCGACAACGTCCGCGCCGAGATCCGGCAGACCTCGCTGCTGGGCGAGAAGTTCGTCTCTCTGGCCAAGCCGGAGTCACCCTCCGGCAGGCTCTCCGACGGCGACGTGATCGGCCTGGACCGCAGTGGCCGCAACCCCGAGGTCGAAGAGGTCCTCGGCGCGCTGGCGCTGCTGCTCAACGGCGGTGGCGTGGCGCAGCTGAAGACGATCGCCGAGGAGGTCAACGCAGCACTGGGCGGCCGGGAGGACGCGGTCCGCTCGATCATCGACCAGGTGGGCTCGTTCATGGGCCAGCTCGACGCCAACAAGGACTCGATCGTCACCGCGCTGGAGAACGTCAACCGGCTCTCCCTGGAGCTGCGCCGACAGGACGGCGCGATCAAGGCCGCGCTCGACGAGCTGCCGGTCGCGGTCGCCTCGCTGGACAGCCAGCGCTCCGATCTGGTCACCATGCTCCAGGCGCTGCGGAGGCTGAGCGCGGTCGGCGTCCGGGTGATCCAGGCGTCCAAGGAGTCGACCATCGACTCGCTGCGCAACCTCGCGCCGGTGCTGGAGGCCTTCGCCGAGGCCGGCGACGACCTGCCCAAGTCACTGCAGGCGCTGATGACCTACCCGTTCATCGATGCCGCGGTCGGCAGCGACCCGCAGGTGGCCCGCAACCTGCACATGGGCGACTACACCAACCTGTCGATGCGGCTGAACCTCGACCTGCTCAACCTGCCGAACATCCCCGGCTTGGCGCCCGGAGTCAGCCTCGCCGACCTGGTGGACACCTGCAAGAAGACACCGCTCGCGGCGATCTGCACGACCTTCCAGGATCTGCTCTCCGGAGCGCAGCTCAAGCAGGTCTGCCGGCTGCTTCCCATGCTGTGCGCGAAGAAGGGCGCATCGACGGGCAAGCCCTCCGGCGGGCTCGGTGGTCTCGGGCTCGGCGGTCTGCTGGGTGGCGGCGCCCCGAGCGGTTCCGCGACCACGCCACCGGGCGGGGCCAAGGGCGGCGGATCCTCCGGTGGCGTGCTCTCCGGCCTCCTCGGCACGCTGGGCCTGGGCCGGGTCGCCACCGGACCCGGCCTGGACGGTGGCGCGCCCGCCGAGCAGGATCCGTTCCTGCTGGACGGCACCGGCTACGACCCGGCCCTGGGCACCCTGCTGATGCAGGGGGTGGCAGTCGATTGATCACCTCGCGCACCAAGAGGCAGCTGCTGGTATTCGTCGTCATCACCCTGCTCGGGGTGTCCTTCGTCGGAGCCCGCTATGCCCGGCTGGACAGGCTCTTCTACGACTCCTCCTACCAGGTCAAGGCGCACTTCCTGCAGTCCGGCGGGATCTTCACCGGTGCGGAGGTCACCTATCGCGGCGTCGGCGTCGGCCGGGTCTCCGACATGGTGCTCACCCAGGACGGCGTCGACGTCGTCCTGGAGATCGACAAGGGCTACGACGAGATCCCCGCCGACACCATCGCCCTGGTGGGCAACAAGTCGGCCGTCGGCGAGCAGTACGTCGAGCTGGACCCCAGGACCGATGGCGGGCCCTACCTGCGGGACGGCTCCGACATCGCGGCGGCCGACACCCGGATCCCGGTGTCGACCACCGAGATCCTGACGAACACCGACGCCCTGGTGCGGTCCGTGCCGCAGGACCATCTGCGCACCGTGGTCTCCGAGCTGGGCGCGGCGTTCAAGGGCACCAGCGATGACCTCGCCCAGATCATCGACACCTCCAACGCCTTCATCGCCGCGGCCAACCAGAGCTTCGACGTCACCACGGCGCTGATCGAGGACGCCAACACGGTGCTGCGGACGCAGGCCGACAAGGCGACCGCGATCCGCGACCTCTCGCGCGATCTCGCCCTGTTCTCCGGCACGCTGGCCGCCAACGACAACAGCCTGCGGGCGCTGCTGGACGTCGGCGCGGCGGCGGCCGGTGAGCTGCGGACCTTCCTGGGGGACAACGAGGTCGACCTCGGCGTCCTGATCAACAACCTGGTCAGCACCGGCGAGGTCGTGGTCAAGCACCTGCCCGGCATCCGGCAGATCCTGGTCCTCTACCCCTACATGGTGGCCGGCGGCTACACGGTCGCCGCGAAGACCTCCTCCGGCTACGTCGCCCGATTCGGCCTGGTCCTGAACACCGACCCCGCGGTGTGCTCGGCCGGCTACGACCCGAAGGAGCGCCGTACGCCGCTCCAGTTGGCCGACAAGCCGATGGACATGGACGCGAAGTGCACCTCCCCGCCATCGCGGACCAACGCCCGCGGCGCCCAGAACGCGCCGCGCACCGGAACGGCCTTCCGGGCGCCGGTGGCGACGTACGATCTGGGCCGGGGCACGGTGACCTGGACCGACCAGGCGGCCCAGAATCAGGACCAGGATCGGAACCAGGCCCAGGGTCGCGTCGTCTACGACGGCGGCTCGGCCCAGGTCTTCGGGAAGGACGCATGGTCGCAGCTGTTGCTCGGGCCCGTGACGCAGACGGACTGACCGGAGGAAGGAGACCGTGACCGCCGCATCGGCCGGCCGCGTCCCGCGCGGCCGAGGAGCGGTGGCACTCGCGCTGCTGCTGGCGCTGGTGGCCTCGCTGCTCCTCGCCGGCTACCTGGCCTACCGCTCCCGCCACCTCACCGACGAGCCCTACCGCCCGTGGGTCGACAGCCAGCGGGTCGTCCCCGACGGCGACCGGCAGCAGGCCAAGGCGGTCGCCGAGCAGTTCGCGCTGCGCGTGGACGGCTACCGGGGATCGGACCCGAAGGGCTACCTGGCCTCGGTCACCTCGGTGCTGACCACCAGGTTCAAGGCCGAGTTCACCAAGGCCTTCGACGCCGCGACCAAGGTCGGTGAGGCGGAGTCCGGCACCGATCAGGTCGGCGAGGGCGCGATCGTCTCCACCGGCGTCTCCACGATCGACCGCGACAGCGCCGAGGTCCTGGTCGCCCACGACAACACCGTCACCAGCGGCCAAGGTGCCACCCAGGACACGTCACAGGGCACGTCCCAACGCCACCACCGCTGGACCGTGCAGCTGCGCAAGGTCGGCGGGACGTGGCTGGTCGACGGCTTCGACGCGGTCTCGTGAGGCTCTGACGATGACTTCGGCTCCCACCTGGTACGACGTGCTCGGCGTCGGCCGCGACGCCACGCCCGAGCAGGTCAAGGCCGCCTGGCGGTCCGCCGTCGACGACGCCGAGCCGGGCACGCCCCGGTTCCGCTCGCTCAACGAGGCCGCGGACACGCTGCTGGACCCCGCTCGCCGGGAGGCGTACGACGCCACGCTGCCCGGGCCGGTCGCGCCCCCCGTGGCCCAGCCGGCCGGGGTGTCCCCGACCGAGCCCGCCGATCGGCGAGGCCTGCTCGCCAGGCTGGCCGGGATCAACGCCTGGATCCTGGCGTGCGCCGCCGTGGTGACCGTGGCGGCCCTGATCGTCGCGACGCTCCTGGTCCGCGACATCGACGACCGGGTCGCCGCCCACCGGGCCGGCCCGGAGGCGTCGGCGGCCGCCGAGCGGGCGCTCACCGCGGTCCTCTCCTACGACTACCGCCGGCTGGACGAGGACAGGGCCCGCGCCGTGCGCTACCTGACCCCGTCCTACGCCGCGCAGTACACCACGAGCTTCGACAAGCTGGTCACCGAGGGACCGGACGGCTCGCCCGGCCCGGCGGTGAAGACCAAGGCGGTGGTGACCGCCGACGTGCTCGACGCGGGCGTCGTGGACGGGACCGGCGAGCGGATGCGGGTGCTGGTCTTCGTCAACCAGTCCTCGGTCAAGGGCGATGCGGGCCCGGCGATCTTCCAGAACCGGGTGGTGGCGACCATGGTCAAGCGCGGCGGCGGCTGGCTGCTGGCCGACCTGCAGTCCTACTAGAGGCCTCCGCTCGCCTCCCTTGGGGCCTATCTGGCGCTGAGTGCTTGACCTGGCGGGGCCCCTGGTTCATGCTGGGCCGCACAGACAGCAGGGTGGCGCCTCGAGCGCCGAACTTTGTTGTTGTGTCCGGCTGCGCGCTGAGGTAATATTCTTCTTTGCGTCCGCCCTCAAATGCTCTCCTGCCTGTCCGGTGGCCGGTTTGTGGTGGACCGACGCGACTCATCAGTGCCTCGGAAGGACCACTCTTGGCCGCCTCGCGCAGCAAGAACAGCACCAACCAGTCCCCCCGCCGCATCTCCTTCGCCAAGATCTCCGAACCGCTCGAGGTTCCGCAGCTGCTGGCTCTCCAGACCGACAGCTTCGACTGGCTGATCGGCGACGAGAAGTGGCAGGCCCGCGTCGCGGAGGCCAACGCCAACGGCGAGGAGCGCTCCACGAAGTCGGGACTCCACGAGATCTTCGAGGAGATCTCTCCGATCGAGGACTTCTCCGAGACGATGTCGCTCTCGTTCGAGAACCCGGTCTTCCTCGACCCGAAGTACACCGAGGAGGAGTGCAAGGAGAAGGACTTCACCTACTCCCGCCCCCTCTACGTCTCCGCCGAGTTCACCAACGGCGAGACCGGTGAGATCAAGGGTCAGACGGTCTTCATGGGCGACTTCCCGATGATGACCCGCAAGGGCACCTTCATCATCAACGGCACCGAGCGTGTCGTGGTCTCCCAGCTGGTCCGCTCCCCGGGCGTGTACTTCGAGCGCACCGCGGACAAGACCTCCGACAAGGACATCTTCACCGCCAAGGTGATCCCCTCGCGGGGCGCCTGGCTGGAGTTCGAGATCGACAAGCGCGACATGGTCGGCGTCCGGCTCGACCGCAAGCGCAAGCAGAACGTCACGGTGCTGCTCAAGGCCCTCGGCTGGACCGAGGAGCAGATCCGCGAGGAGTTCGGCGAGTACGAGTCGATGATGCTCACCCTGGAGAAGGACCACACCACCACCCAGGACGAGGCGCTGCTCGACATCTACCGCAAGCTGCGCCCGGGCGAGCCGCCGACCCGTGAGGCCGCGCAGACGCTGCTGCAGAACTACTACTTCAACCCCAAGCGCTACGACCTGGCCAAGGTCGGCCGCTACAAGATCAACAAGAAGCTCGGCACCCAGGAGGTCTTCGACCAGCAGACGCTGACCGTCGACGACGTCGTGGCGACGATCCGCTTCATCGTGGAGCTGCACGCCGGCAAGGACCTCCTGGTCGACGCGCAGGGCAACGAGATCGCCGATCAGCACGGTGCGCCGATCGAGGTCCGTCCCGACGACATCGACCACTTCGGCAACCGCCGGATGCG
>CAZTHV010000192.1:0-6401 GCA_964613165.1 uncultured Marmoricola sp. | reverse complement strand
CGAGGATCCGCGAGGTCGACGTCAGCGGGTCCTCGACCCGCAGTACATCGGTCAGGCGCACTACGACTGCGCGATCCGGATCAAGCAGATCCTGCAGCGCAACAAGGAGCTGCAGGACATCATCGCGATCCTCGGTGTCGACGAGCTCTCCGAAGAGGACAAGATCATCGTGTCCCGGGCTCGCCGGATCCAGCGGTTCCTGTCCCAGAACACCTACGTGGCCAAGCAGTTCACCGGCATCGAGGGCTCGACGGTTCCGGTCGTCGACACCATCGAGGCGTTCAACAAGATCGCCGACGGTGAGTACGACCACGTAGCCGAGCAGGCGTTCTTCATGTGCCGCGGTCTGGACGACGTCGAGCGCAGGTGGGCCGAGATCCAGAAGAGCCTGTGACCCGATGAGCGAGCGAAGCGAGGACGCGCATGAGTAGCGATCTCCTGCAGGTCGAGCTGGTCGCCGCCGACCGGCTGGTGTGGTCGGGCGAGGCGTCGATGATCATCGCTCGCACCAGCGAGGGTGACGTCGGCATCCTGCCCAACCACGCGCCGATGCTCTCACTGATGGTGGACGGCGTCGTCGACATCACCACCGGCGACAACCAGACCTGGGTCGCCGCCGTCGACACCGGCTTCCTCTCGGTGGCGGACAACCGCGTCTCCGTGCTCGCCGAGCACGCGGAGATGTCCCACGACATCGACCTGGAGAAGGCCCGCGCCGACCTGGAGCGGGCGCACGAGGCCGGCGAGGACGACACGGTCGCCGCGGAGGCAGCGGCATCCGCCTGGGCGGAAGCCCGGATCAGGGCCGTGGAGAAGGCCAAGTAGGGCCGAGAAGAGCCACGGGGAGAGACGAGTCCAGATGGCGGCATGGCAGTGGCTGGCGGACTCGGCCGGTGTCGCGCTGTTCCTCATCGGAGCCTACGGAGCCGCGCTCGTCGTACGCCGGCGGGTGCTGTCCCGCCACGGAGGCACCTTCGAGCTCTCGGTCCGCTCCGGCACCAGCGAGTCCGAGAGCGGTCGTGGCTGGGTGCTGGGACTGGGGCGCTACCGCTCCGACAGCCTGCAGTGGTTCCGGGTCTTCACCCCGTCGCCGCGGCCACGCCGCCAGTGGGCGCGGGCGGACCTGGAGGTGCTGGGCCAGCGCTCACCCTCGGGCGCTGAGCGGCACGCCCTCTACGAGGGGCACCTGATCGTCGACTGCGCCACCCCCGAGGGTCGCGTCGAGCTGGCGATGAGCCCCTCGGCGCTCACCGGCTTCTCCTCCTGGCTGGAGGCCGGACCACCCGGCACCGACTGGACCCAGCGGCCCAGTAGATGACTCAGCAGATGACTCAGTCGATGATCGAGATCAGCGGCCTGACCAAGTCCTACGGGTCGGTCCGTGCCGTGGACGACCTGTCCTTCCGGGTACGGCCCGGTGCGGTCACCGGCTTCCTCGGCCCCAACGGCGCGGGCAAGACCACGACCTTGCGGATGCTCCTGGGGCTGGTCGCCGCCGACGGCGGCACCGCGCTCATCGACGGCAGGCCCTACGGCTCCTTCGAGCGGCCGATGCGCAGCATCGGGGCGGCGCTGGAGGCCAGCTTCCACCCCGGCCGCTCCGGCCGGGACCACCTCCGGGTCTACGCGCCGTTCGCGGACGTCGGTGACGCCCGCTGCGACGAGGTGCTGGCTCAGGTCGGTCTCACCGAGGCCGCGCACCGCCGGGTCGGCGGCTACTCGCTCGGGATGCGGCAGCGGCTGGCGCTGGCCACCGCGCTCCTGGGCGAGCCGCGGGTGCTGGTGCTCGACGAGCCGGCCAACGGCCTCGATCCCGAGGGGATCGTCTGGCTGCGCGGCTTCCTGCGCTACCTGGCCCACGAGGAGGGGCGGACCGTGCTGGTGTCCAGCCACGCCCTGGGCGAGGTGCAGGCGAGCGTGGACGACGTCGTGGTGATCGCGCAGGGCCGGCTGGTCCACGAGTCCGCCCTGAGCGAGCTGGTCGCCATGGCCACGCCGCGGACTCGGGTTGCCGGCCCGGACGTCGGCGCGCTGTCCCGTCTGGCAGCCCAGCACGACTGGACCGCGACCGCCGCTGCCGGTGGGCTGCTGGTGGAGGGCGCCTCGCCGGCCGAGGTGGGCGCGGCCGCCTTCGCCGGCGGCATCGAGCTGCACGAGCTGGCCGCCGAGGGCGGCAGCCTGGAGCAGGTCTTCCTGGAGCTGACCGGCGACACCGCCGTACCGCCCCCGGCGGGAGGCGAGCGATGAGGACCGCACTCACCGGCGAATGGCGCAAGGTGGTCACCACCCGGATGTGGTGGCTGCTGGGGCTCGTCATGCTCGGCTACCTGGCCTTCCTCGGCGCGGTGATCGCCTTCAGCCTGACCACCGATCCCTCCGGGATGACCGGAGGGGCCGGCGACGCGCAGCCGCTCGACGGTCATGCGGTCGTCCAGACCGTGTGCACGCTTGCCGTGGCACTGGGCTACGTCTTCCCGCTGGTGATCGGCGCCTTGTCGATGACGGGGGAGTACCGCCATCGCACGATCGCGCCCACGCTGCTCGCCGAGCCCCGGCGCGGTGTCGTGCTCGGCGCCAAGCTGGTGGTCGGGCTGGCGCTGGGCCTGGCGTACGGCGTCGTCGGCCTGGCCGGCTCGGTGCTCGGCGCGCTGCCGTTCCTGATCGCCCAGGGCGACGCGCACTATCTGGGCGACGGCGACATCCTGCGCACGATGGCCTTCGCCGTGCTGGCCGTCGCGATCTGGTGCCCGATCGGCGTCGGGGTCGGGTCGCTGCTGACCAACCAGGTCGCCGCGGTCGTGGTGATCCTGGCCTCCACCCAGTTCGTCGAGCCGATCCTGCGCATCGGGCTGGGCGCGGTCGACGCGCTGTCCGGGGCGCAGCGGTTCCTCCCGGGAGCGGCCGCGGAGGCACTGGCCGGCGCGAGCCTCTACAGCACCAGCGGCATGCTCGACCTGCTCGACCGCTGGCAGGGCGCCCTGGTGCTGCTCGGCTACGCCGCCGCCTTCGCCCTGGTAGCGCGCTACACCACGCTGCGCCGCGACCTCAGCTGACCGGCCTGCCCGCTCGTCTCCGGTCTGATGGTCGGCCTACGCGGACCCGCTCGTTCCGCGCTCGCCTCCGGGGACCCAGAGCACGTCGCCGTTCTCCCGGTTCGCGTAGCGGGCCAGGATGAAGAGCAGGTCGGAGAGGCGGTTGAGGTAGGTGATCGCCAGGATGTTCATCGAGTCGGCGTACGCCGCGTAGGCGGCCCAGGCCTCCCGCTCGGCCCGCCGGACGACGGTACGCGCGACGTGGAGGTGGGCCGAGGCCAGCGTCCCGCCGTTGAGGATGAACGAGCGCAGCTTCGGCAGCGACTCGTTGTACTGGTCGCACCAGGCCTCGAGCCGGTCGACGTACTCCTGCTCCACCCGCAGCGGCGGGTACTCCGGGTCGGCGACGACCGGCGTGCACAGGTCGGCGCCCACGTCGAAGAGGTCGTTCTGGATGTGGAGCAGCACCCCGGCGACGTCGTCGCCGATCCCGCCTCCGGCGAGGGCGACGCCGATCTGGGCGTTGCTCTCGTCGACCGTGGCGTAGGCGGCCAGTCGCAGATCGGTCTTGGAGGTGAGGCTCATGTCGCCCAGACGGGTCTCGCCGGCGTCACCGGTGCGGGTGTAGATCCGGGTGAGGTTGACCATGAGCACAGCCTAGGTCTTGCAGTCTCGACAGGCGCGACCGCCGTAGTCTGACCGGCGTGGAGAGCTTCCGGGTGCGTTCGTTGGGACCACGAGTCTCACCGCTGCAGGGCACGATCAGAGTGGGCGGCGCCAAGAACTCCGCGCTCAAGCTGATGGCCGCCGCGCTGCTCGCGCCGGGCACCAGCCGGATCGACAACGTCCCGGACATCCTGGACGTCGCGGTGATGGGCCAGCTGCTGGAGCGGCTCGGCTGCCGCGTCGAGCTCGCCTTCCCGGTGGTGACCATCGAGGTGCCCGAGGAGCTGGGCCACGAGGCGCCGTACGAGCTGGTGCGCCGGCTGCGCGCCTCGATCGCGGTGCTGGGCCCGCTGGTGGCCCGCTGCCATCGCGCCAGCGTGGCGCTGCCCGGCGGCGACGCGATCGGCTCACGAGGCCTGGACATGCACATGGCCGGTCTCCGCGAGCTGGGCGCGAGCGTCCGGGTCGAGCACGGACAGGTGGTCGCCGAGGTGCCCGAGCGGTACGCCGGCGCGGCGATGATGCTGCAGTTCCCCAGCGTCGGCGCGACCGAGAACCTGCTGATGGCCGCCGTCCTGGCCCCTGGCACCAGCGTGATCGAGAACGCCGCCCGGGAGCCGGAGATCGTCGACCTGTGCGCGATGCTGACCGCGATGGGCGCGCACGTCGACGGCGCCGGCACGTCCACGCTGACCATCGAGGGGGTCGACCGGCTCGCCCCCGTGGAGCACACCACCATCCCCGACCGGATCGTCGCCGGCACGTGGGCGTTCGCGCCGGCGATCGCTGGAGGCAGCGTCGAGGTGGCGGGCGGGAGCGCCGGGCATCTCGACCTCGTCCTGGACAAGCTGGCCGACGGCGGGGCGGAGATCGAGACCGGCCCTGGCGGCTTCCGGGTGACGGTGGCGGACCGGATGCGCTCCTTCGACGTGGTCACGCTGCCGTTCCCGGGCTTTCCGACCGACCTGCAGCCGTTCGCGATGACGCTGGCCTCGGTGAGCGAGGGCATGGCGATGATCACCGAGAACGTCTTCGAGGCGCGGTTCATGTTCGCCCAGGAGCTGGCCCGGCTCGGCGCCGACCTGCACACCGACGGTCACCACGCCGTCGTGCGCGGCGTACCCGCTCTCTCCGGCGCTCCCGTGGTGGCCCACGACATCCGCGCCGGCGCCGCGCTGGTCCTCGCCGGCCTGGCCGCGCAGGGGACCACCGAGGTCGCTCACGCGCACCACATCGACCGGGGCTACCCGGACTTCGCCGAGACGCTGCGCGGGATCGGTGCCGACGTGGAGCGGATCCCCGCTGACGACTGAGGCTGTCTCCTAGAGCTCTGTGTCCGTGCCAGGCTCCGGTCGGGCGAGCTCCACGGCGAGCGCGAAGTCGTCGCCGTGCGCGGTGACGCCGGTGATCACGGCCTGCTCGACCGCCTCCTCACCGTACCTTCGCCGCACGACGATCGGGTCGTGGCGCAGTTCCCGCATGAGGGAGACGGCGAGGCCGATCATGATCAGCACGAACGGAAGCGCCGCCACGATGGTGATCGTCTGCAGACCCGCCAGCGCGTCCTCGCCGCCGGCGAGCAGCATGACCGCGGCGACCGCGCCGGTGGCGGCGCCCCAGAAGATGACGACGACACGCCGCGGCTCTGTCGTGCCCCGCTCGGACAGGCTGCCCATCACGATCGAGGCGGCGTCGGCGCCGGAGACGAAGAAGATCGCCACCAGCACCATCACCACGATGCTGGCGATGGTCGCGAGCGGAAGCGCGTCAAGAGTGTCGAAGAGCTGCGCCTCCAGGCCATCGGCGTTCGCGATGTCGGTGCCGGCACCCTGCAGGTCTATGGCGGTTCCACCGAGGATGCAGAACCAGATCACGCTGACGACGCTCGGGACCAGCAGGACGCCGGTGACGAACTGGCGGATGGTGCGTCCGCGGGAGATGCGGGCGATGAACATGCCGACGAACGGCGTCCAGGATAGCCACCAGGCCCAGTAGAAGACCGTCCAGCCGCTCAACCAGGCCTCGGTACTGGGGCCCTCCGCGCCGGTGCGGGCCGCCATCATCGCCAGGTCCTGCGCGTAGCTGCCGAGCGAGGTCGGGACCAGGTTGAGGATGAACACGGTCGGGCCGACCACGAACAGGAAGAAGGCGAGCGCGAGTGCGAGCACCATGTTGATGTTGGAGAGCCACTGGATGCCCTTGGCGACCCCGGAGACCGCCGAGAGCACGAACGCGATGGTCAGCACCGTGATGATCACGACGAGGGTGCCGTTGCCGAGCGGCCCGACGTCTCCGACGATCTCCAGGCCGCTGCTGATCTGGAGGGCGCCCAGGCCGAGCGAGGTGGCTGAGCCGAACAGGGTCGCGAAGATCGCGAACATGTCGATGACCTTGCCAGCGCCGCCCGAGGCGCGTGCGCCGAGCAGCGGCACGAACGCCGCCGAGATCAGCTGGACGCGGCCCTTGCGGTAGACGCCGTAGGCGATGGCGAGACCGACGACCGCGTAGATCGCCCACGGGTGCAGGGTCCAGTGGAAGAGCGTGGTCGCCATCGCGGTCTGCGCGGCGGTGTCCGGGTCGCCGCCGGTGCCGGGCGGTGGGGTCACGAAGTGCGAGAGCGGCTCGCTGACGCCGTAGAACATCAGACCGATGCCCATGCCGGCGCTGAACATCATCGCGATCCACGATGTCGTTCGGAACTCC
>CAZTHV010000191.1:0-6409 GCA_964613165.1 uncultured Marmoricola sp. | reverse complement strand
AGCTCGGCAATTCCGAAAATCGTCCCGCCCGCGCCAGTGCACCGAGGGCGCCGGCGTCCTGGCAGAAGTAGAGACCGGCCGGGGTGTTGTCACCTTCTTCGAGAATCTGGGCCGCCAGTTCCGCCGTGTTGCCGAAGCGAACATCGAGTTCGATGCCGGTGCGCTCAGCGATGATCGGCATCAACGGGCTGACCAGCCGCTGGTTGCGTCCGCAATAGAGCACCAGACTGCCGCCGACCGGTTCCGGGGTCGATTGCTTCGCGGAGCTGTAGCGAACAGACTGGTGAAGCGTCAACGCGGCCGCGCCGGCCGCCATCGATCGTGTGAACGCGCGCCGATTCATCATCTCCGGTCTGCCTTTCAATAAACGGCTCTCCGCACGCACGGAATGATTGGCATCCTAGCGGATGTCATAAGCCGTGACAATTCAACTCCGATCGGAGCCATAAGCTATGCGCGAATCGGTCTACGCCGGATCGCCCTGGATGGGCGAGGTGGATCTGAACCCGGTCATCGTCCGGTCGTCCGAGGCCGGCGGCGCCGTCGCCGTGGACGCCGTCATCCTTCCCATCCACTCATCAGGAGAGCCAGCATGAACCGATTGCAGGAGCGCACCGCCGTCGTCACCGGAGCGGGGTCCGGGATGGGGCGCGCGGTCGCCGAGCGCCTCGCCGCCGAGGGCGCCCATACCTACGTGGTCGACCTCGATCGGGCGGCTGCAGAGGAGGTGGCCGGGCTGATCGCCGAGAAGGGTGGCTCCGCGGCCGGCAGGTCGCTCGATGCCACCGACTTCGATCAGCTCGACGAGTTCTATGCCGAGGTGCTTGCCGACCGGGGCGGACTCGACGTCCTCCACCAGCACGTGGGGATGCCGGGTGCCGGCGGACTCGACGTGGACGACGCCGCCTGGGAGCGCTCGATCCAGGTGAACATGAAGTCGCAGTTCTACGGCTGCAAGGCCGCGGAGGCCGCGTTGGCCGCGTCCGGACGGGCGTCGGTGATCATGACCGCCTCGACGTCGGCGATCGTGGGCTCGCCGTTCAGTCCGCTGTACTCGATGACCAAGGGCGCGCTGACGTCGTTCGGTCGTGCGATGGCCCTGATGTGGGCGCCGAAGAACATCCGGGTCAACGTCATCTGCCCGGGACCGGTGGACACCCCGATGCTGCCGCAGTTCTTCGGCCGCGATCCCGGTGCCGACGTGACCGACTTGATGAGCGGCTTCATCGCCCTCGTCCCGCTCGGCCGTCCCGCCCAGCCGGAGGAGATCGCCGGTGTGGTGGCGTTCCTGGCCAGCGACGACGCAGGCTTCGTCACCGGAGTGACGCTGCCGATCGACGGTGGACTCACCGCCAAGTGACCCTGCGCGACGAAGGAGCATGATGACGGTCGACATCGAGCGGCGCGGGGGCGCCTTGTGGATCACTCTCGACCGCCCTGAGCGCCTCAACGCCTACGACCTGGACATGGCGCGGACGATGATCGACGCGTTGGAGACCCAGGCGCCCGCAGCCGAGGCGGTAGTGATCACGGGGGCCGGCGGGGCGTTCTGCGCCGGCGGCTCCCTCGACCAGCTCGGCGAGCCCGATCCCGACCAGCTCCGAGCGCTGTTCACGACCTCCCTGCGCCTGGTGGACGCGATACGCGCGTGCCCGCGCCCGGTGATCGCGGCCGTCGACGGCCCCGCCGCGGGAGGCGGGAACGAGCTGGTGGTCTCGTGCGACTTCGCGATCGCGACCGAGCGCTCGACCTTCGGGCAGACCGGGCCGAAGGTCGGATCCGCTCCGGTGCTCGGTGCCACCAACGTGATGGCGGTACAGATCGGGGAGAAGCGCTCCAAGGAGATGGCGATGCTGTGCCGGCGCTACTCGGCGTCGCAGGCGCTCGAGCTCGGGCTGATCAACGAGGTCGTCCCCGACGGCGGGCTTGCCGGCGCCGTCGACCGCTGGCTCGCCGAGATCCACGCGCTGAGCCCTCGCTACCTGGAGATAGCCAAGATCAGCTCGAACCTCTGGTGGCACCAGGCCCGGGCCGACATGGCCGCTGGCGTCGGCATGCTGATCCAGGCGATCGGCAGCGACGACATGGTCGAGGGTGCGACGGCCTTCCTGGAGAAGCGCAAGCCGGACTTCCGCGGCTCGGCCACGACGACCGACGAGGGGACCGCATGACCTTCCGCCACTACCGCGATCTCGTCCCGACGTTCGCGGATCGCTCGCAATGGGCGTTGCCCACGGTGCTGCGCCATCATGCTGCCGAGCGGCCGGACGCCGTCTGGCTCGACGCGCCCGAGGAGCAGTCGACCTGGACCTATGCCGAGATGCTCGCCGCCGGCGAGTCCGTGGGCCGCTCCCTGCTGGCCGCTGGTGCCCGTCAGGGTGACCGGGTCGTGCTGGTCGCCGCGAACTCGTCGCGGTTCGTGCGGACGTGGATCGGCACCGCCATGGCCGGACTGGTCGAGGTCCCCATCAACACCGCCTACGAACACGACTTCCTGGCCCACCAGGTGCGCACCGTCGAGGCCCGGCTCGCGGTGATCGACGACGTCTTCGCCGAGCGCTTCGTCGCGGTGGCCGACGCGGCCCAGGACATCACCAAGTTCTGGGTGATCGACACCGGAAGCCGCGACAAGGCGATCGCGCTGCTGCGGGAGCACGGGTGGGAGGCCGAACCGTGGGAGGGGCTCGAGCGGCCGGTCGAGGGCGTCGAGCTGCCCGTCGTACGGCCGCAGGATCTGGCGGCGGTGCTCTTCACATCAGGAACCACGGGTCCTTCCAAGGGCGTTGCCATGCCGCATGCCCAGATGTACTTCTTCGCCGACGAGTGCGTCTCGCTGGTCCGCCTGACCGCCGATGACGCGTGGATGGCGTTGACGCCGCTGTTCCACGGCAACGCCCAGTTCATGGCCGCCTACCCGACCCTGGTCGCTGGTTCCCGCTTCGTTCTGCGAAGCAGGTTCTCCGCGAGCCGCTGGATCGACCAGATCCGGGAGAGCCGGGTGACCGTCACCAACTTCATCGGCGTGATGATGGACTTCGTCTGGAAGCAGGAGCGTCGTGTCGACGACGCCGACAACCCGCTTCGCTGCGTGTTCGCGGCGCCGACGGCCTCCTCGATCGTCGGCCCGATGAGGGAGCGCTACGGCATCGAGGCCTTCGTCGAGGTCTTCGGGCTCACCGAGACGTCGGCGCCGATCATCAGTCCGTACGGCGAGGACCGGCCGGCCGGCGCGGCCGGGCTCGCCGCTGACGAGTGGTTCGACGTGGAGCTGGTGGATCCCGAGAACGACGAGCCGGTCGGCGTCGGCGAGGTCGGCGAGCTGGTGATCCGCCCGAAGGTCCCCTTCATCTCCTCGATGGGCTACTTCAACATGCCCGACAAGACGGTCGAGGCGTGGCGGAACCTGTGGTTCCACACGGGCGATGCGCTGAAGCGCGACGAGGACGGCTGGTTCTACTTCATCGACCGGTTCAAGGACGCTCTCCGGCGCCGAGGCGAGAACATCTCCTCCTACGAGATCGAGACCTCGCTGCTGGCGCACTCGGCCGTGGTGGAGACTGCGGTCATCGCGGTTCCGGCGTCCAGCGAGGCGGGGGAGGACGAGGTCATGGCCTACGTGGTGCTCGACGAGGGTGTCGACCTCACGGCCGCCGAGCTGTGGGAGCACTGCGACCGGCGCATCCCGTCGTTCGCGGTGCCGCGCTTCCTGCGCTTCGTCGTGGAGCTGCCGAAGACACCGTCGCAACGAGTGCAGAAGGCCCGGCTGCGCGAGCTCGGCGTCACCGAGGACACCCACGACCGGCTCGTGGGCGGCTGAGATGCATCCTTATCGAACGGTCCTGTTCGTGCCCGGGCACAAGCCCGAGTGGGCACACAAGGCGGTGGCCAGCGGAGCCGACTGCATCGTGCTCGACCTCGAGGACTCGGTGCCTGTCGACCGCAAGGAGGCGACTCGAGCCGCGGTGGCGGACACCCTCGCCGCGCTGCGGGCCGCCCACCCGCGAGTCGGACTCTTCGTCCGGCCGAACGCGTTGGACACCGGTCTCGCCGGTGCCGATCTCGAGGCGACGGTGTGCCCCGAGCTGGACGGGCTGTTCACCCCGAAGATCAAGGATGCCGTCGACGTACTGCGCTGGGAGACGTTGATCGACTGGTTCGAGGTCCGCAACGGGGCCTCCGACCTGGAGATGATCATCCCGGTGGAGATGGTCGACGCGATCACGAACTGCGCAGAGATCGCGGCGGCCTCACCGCGCGTCGGCGCGATGATCGGCCCGACGTCGGAGCACGCGGACATCGCGCGCGCCGTCGGATACCGGCAGTCGCGCGAGGGCAGCGAGACTCTGTACCTGCGCAGCAGGATCCTGCTGGCGTGCCGTCAGTTCGGGCTGCACCCGCTGACCGCGCTCTGGGAGGACCTGGAGGACCTCGACGGGCTGCGGTCCTTCGCCGACTACGGACTGCAGCTCGGCTTTCGCGGGCAGATCGTGATCCATCCCTCGCACGTGTCGGTGGTCAACGACGTCTTCACGCCGTCCGACGCCGAGGTGGCGTACCACGAGGAGCTGGTGGCCACCGTCGAGAAGGCGGTGGCCGAGGGCTACGGCGCCGTCCGGTTCCGCGGCCAGCACGTCGACCTCGCCCATGCGGACCAGGCCCGGGAGTGGCTGGAGCACGCCCGGTTGGTCCGCGGCCGGCGCTGATTCAGCTCGCCGTCCAGCGTGGCGGGCGTTTCTCGACGAAGGCGAGCGCGCCCTCCTGGGCGTCGTTCGACCGCCGGACCGGGTCGACCAGCTCCTCTTGGCGCTCGAACATCTCCTCCAGCGGCCAGTCCGCCGACTCGATCAGCACCCGCTTGGAGGCCGCCAGGGCGAGCGGCGCGTTGGCGGCGATCTCCTCGGCCATCGTCAGGGCCACCTCGAGCGCCCGGCCGGGATCGGCCAGCTGGTTCACCAGGTGCACGGCCGCCGCCTCCGGGGCAGGCCACATCCGTCCGGTCAGGACGAGCTCCATCGCCAGGTGGTAGGGGATGCGGTGCTGCAACCGAAGCAGGCCGCCGGCCGCGGCGGTGAGTCCACGCCTGACCTCGGGCAGCCCGAAGGTCGCCGTGGACGACGCGACGACCAGGTCGCAGGAGAGCACGATCTCGAAGCCTCCCGCGAGCGCGTAGCCCTCGACGGCGGCGATGATCGGCTTGCGTGGAGGCTGGCGGACGATGCCGGCGAAGCCTCGTCCGGGTACGACGGGACGCTCGCCGCGGGCGAAGCCCTTGAGATCCATTCCGGCGCAGAAGGTGCCGTTGCTCCCGGTGATCACGGCGACGCTCAGACCGGGATCGTCGTCGAACGCGGTGAGGGCCTCGGCGATCGCCTCGGCCATCGACAAGGACATCGCGTTCCTCGAGGCGGGCCGATTCATGGTGAGCACGAGGACCCGGCCGTGCCGGGCGAGGAGGAGCTCGTCCGGCACGACGGGCATCATCGGGGAGCCATCCGGATGGCTCCGTCGAGGCGGATGGTCTCGCCGTTGAGCATCGGGTTGGCGACGATCTGCTCCGCCAGCAACGCGAACTCCTCCGGCCGACCGAGGCGGGCCGGGTGTGGCACCTGGGCGCCGAGGCCGTCGCGGATCTCTTGTGAGAACCGGGCCAGGATCGGCGTGTCGAAGACTCCCGGGGCGATGGTGCAGACCCGGATCAGCCGCTGGGCCAGGTCGCGAGCCGCGACCAGGGTCATCCCGACGACGCCGGCCTTGGCCGAGGCATAGGGGATCTGTCCGATCTGACCTTCGTAGGCGGCGACGGATGCCGTGAGGACGCAGACCCCGCGCTCGCCGTCGGACACGTCGTTCGCGGCCATGCTCGCGGCGGCCAGACGGAGCACGTTGAAGGTGCCGACCAGGTTGATCCCGATCAGCTCCTCGTAGGTCTCCAGCGATCCCGGTTCGCCGTTGCGGTCGACGAGCCGCACTGTGCCGCCCTTGCCGGCACAGTGCACCAGCGCCCGCAGCGGACCGGCGGCCTCGGCGAGGCCCAGCGCTCGTCGTACGTCGGCGGCGCTGCGGACGTCACCCGCTGTCGAGGAGCCACCGAGCTCGCCGGCGAGAGCTGCCCCCTGCTCCTCGTTCAGGTCCAGCAGCACGATGTGAGCGCCGGCGGCTGCCAGCCTGCGCGCGGTGGCGGCGCCCAGACCCGACGCTCCTCCGGTGATCAGCGCGGATGCTCCGCTCAGCTCCACAGATGTCTCCTCGTGTCGTGATGTGGGCTCAGGCCACTCGTTCGATCAGGGTGGCGTTCGCCATGCCGCCCGCCTCGCACATCAGCTGGAGGCCGTAGCGCTGGTCGCCGTCCTCGAGCGCGTGCAGCATTGTGGTCAGCAGCCGGGTTCCGGACGAGCCGAGGGGATGGCCC
>CAZTHV010000190.1:3843-6475 GCA_964613165.1 uncultured Marmoricola sp. | reverse complement strand
CACCCACGGCATCCCGGGCACGCCCGGAGTGCCCGAGGCGGCGACGGCTGCCACGATCGTGCTGCCCTACAACGACCGCGCGGCGGTGGAGCGGGTCTTCGCCGAGCGGGGGAGCGAGATCGCCTGCCTGATCACCGAGGCGGCTCCCGGCAACATGGGCGTGGTGCCGCCCGAGCCCGGGTTCAACGGGTTCCTCGCCGAGACCTGCCGCCGCCATGGGGCGCTCTTCGTCTCCGACGAGGTGATGACCGGCGGACCTGATGACCTTCGGCAAGTTGATGGGCGGCGGGCTGCCCGCGGCGGCCTTCGGCGGCCGGGCCGACGCGATGTCGCTGCTCTCCCCGGAGGGACCCGTCTACCAGGCCGGCACTCTCTCCGGGAACCCGGTCGCCACCGCCGCCGGGCTGACCACCCTCCGGCTCGCCACCGAGGAGGTGTACGCCGGGATCGGCCGGACCGCCGCGACGATCGCGGATGCCGCCGCCGAGGCGCTCACCGCGGCCGGCGTACCCCACCGGGTGCAGGCGAGCGGCACCATGTTCAGCGTCTTCTTCACCGACGCTCCGGTGCGGGACTATGCCACCGCCCAGACCCAGGACACCGGCGCCTTCGCGGCGTTCTTCCACGCCATGCTCGACCGCGGGGTCTACCTCCCGCCCAGCGCCTACGAAGCCTGGTTCGTCTCCGCCGCTCACGACGACCGGGCCGTCCAGCACGTGCTCGACGCGCTGCCCGGCGCCGCGCTCGCCGCCGGCGCCACCCGGAAGGAATCCCGATGAGCACCACCGTCCACCTGCTGCGCCACGGCGAGGTCTACAACCCCGGCGGCATCCTCTACGGTCGCGCTCCGGGCTTCTTCCTCTCCGACCGCGGCGAGGCGATGGCCGAGCGGGTGGCCCGCCGCATCGGTGAGCGCGACATCACCCACGTCGTGGCCTCGCCGCTGGAGCGCGCGCAGCAGACGGCGGCACCGCTGGCCGCGGTCCGCGGCGTCGACGTCGTCGTCGACGAGCGGGTGATCGAGTCGAGCAACATCTTCGAGGGCCGCCCGTTCTCGGTCGGCGACGGCGTGCTGCGCCGCCCGTCCGCCTGGCGGCACCTGTGGAACCCGCTCAGGCCCTCCTGGGGCGAGCCGTACGCCCAGGTCGCCGAGCGGATGTGGGCCGCCGTCCTGGACGCCCGGGCCGCTGCGGAGGGCCACGAGGCGGTGATCGTCTCCCACCAGCTGCCGATCTGGATCTGCCGGCTGCACGCGGAGGGGCGCCGCTTCTGGCACGACCCGCGCAAGCGGCAGTGCACGCTGTGCAGCCTGACCTCGATGGAGTTCGACGGCGAGCGGCTGGTCGGCGTCTCCTACTCCGAGCCGGTCGGCGAGATGATCCCGGAGGCCGAGCGGCGGGCCGCCTTCTCCGCGGGCACCGGCTTCCAGGAGCCCAACGATCTGGCCGGCCAACCCGGGTCCCAGCCCGGTGCCGGCTCCCGCACCGACTCCCCAACGGACACCGACTGAGCGATGTCCCGCCTCGCCCGCGTCCTGCTCACCCTGCTCTTCGCGCTGCCTCTGCTGGCGGCGTGCGGTCCCGGCTTCGGGTCCGGAGGTGACCAGGGGTACGTCGACGCCACCGGAGTGATCGCCCAGATCCCGGAGGCGGAGCGGAAGCGGCCGGGGCCGGTCGAGGGCGAGAGCCTGGACGGCACGTCGCTCTCCCTGGCGTCGTACGCCGGGCAGACGGTGGTCCTCAACGTCTGGGGCTCGTGGTGCCCGCCGTGCCGTGCCGAGGCCGGCGATCTGGCTGCGGCCTCCCGGGAGCTGGCCGGGGACGGGGTGGTCTTCCTCGGGATCAACACCCGCGATGCCAGTGTGGACAAGCCGCTGGCCTTCGAGCGCAAGTACGACGTGCCGTATCCCTCGATCTTCGACCCGGGCGGCCGCACACTGCTGGCCTTCCGTGGTCTGGTGCGTCCCAGCGTGATGATCCCGACCACGATCGTCATCGACCCGCAGGGCCGGGTCGCGGCGAGCATCATCGACAGGATCTCGAGCCGCCAGACCCTGGTCGACCTGGTGCGCGACGTCCAGGGGACGGTGTCGTGACCGCGCTGGCCGTGCTCGCGTCCGGCGACTGGTTCCGGGAGACCGCACTGGGTGGGACGCTGCTGCTGGCGCTCCCGGTGGCGCTCCTCGCCGGGCTGGTGTCCTTCTTCTCCCCGTGCGTGGTGCCGTTGCTGCCCGGCTATCTCTCCTACGCGACCGGGCTGTCCGGGGCCGACCTGCAGGCGTCCGGCGGTCGCGGGCATCGGGGCCGGATGCTGGCCGGGTCGCTGCTGTTCGTGCTCGGCTTCTCCTTCGTCTTCGTCTCCTACGGTGCCCTCTTCGGCGCGGTCGGCGACTGGCTGTTCACCTATCAGCGCCAGCTCACCGTGGTGCTCGGCGCGCTCACCATCCTGCTCGGACTGGTCTTCCTCGGTGTCGTCCCGTGGCTGCAGGGCGACTGGCGCTATCACCGGGTGCCGGCGGTCGGCCTGACCTTCGCGCCGGTGCTCGGGCTGCTCTTCGGCATCGGCTGGACGCCGTGCATCGGCCCGACGCTGGGCGGGATCCTGGCGCTGTCCAGCCAGGAGGCGAGCGCCG
>CAZTHV010000190.1:0-3833 GCA_964613165.1 uncultured Marmoricola sp. | reverse complement strand
GCTCGTCGAAGATGGGATGCGGATAGGAGGGCGCCTCGTCCGGCGCTCGCCTCCTGGGCCTGGTCTACTGCCTCGGGCTCGGCATCCCCTTCATCGTCGCCGCCCTGGCCTATCAGCGGATGCTCGGCGCCGTCGGCTGGGTGCGCCGCCATCAGCGCTGGGTCACCCGCCTCGGCGGGCTGATGCTGGTCCTGGTCGGGCTGCTGCTGGTCACCGGCTGGTGGGACTACCTGGTGGGCGAGCTGCGCGCCTGGTTCTTCCCCGGATTCTCGGCAGGCATCTGATGGGTGGGAACAGTGTGGCCCCGGCAGGCTCGGCAGGCACGTCCCCGGACAGCGCCACGATGGGGATCTGATGGAGGGGGACCTGACCGACCCGGCGGCACCGGACCGGAACGCCCCGGCCGGGCCCGCGCCGCTGGCCCCGCTGGCCTTCGCCCGCTGGGCGTGGCGGCAGCTCACCTCGATGCGGACGGCGCTGATCCTGCTGTTCCTGCTCGCGCTGGCCGCCGTACCCGGATCGGTGGTGCCGCAGCGTGAGGTCGATCCGCAGCGGCTGGCGAACTGGCAGGGCCAGCACCCCACGCTGACCCCGGTCTACGAGCGGCTGGGCCTGTTCGACGTCTACGACTCGGTCTGGTTCTCCGCGATCTACCTGCTGCTGATGGTCTCGCTGGTGGGCTGCATCGTGCCGCGCACCCGGGTCTACTGGAACGCCCTGCGGGCCCGGCCCCCACGTGCCCCGCGACGCCTGGAGCGGCTGCCCGAGCACCGCTCGTTCGAGACCGACGCCCCCGTCGAGGAGGTGCTCGGCCTGGTGCCCGCGGCGCTGCGCCGCTACCGCGTCGAGACGACCGAGACGGGTCAGGACGGCGGTCAGGACGGCGGGCAGGGCAAGGTCACCGACGTCGCCGCGGAGCGCGGCAAGCTGCGCGAGGCCGGCAACCTGGTCTTCCACCTCTCCATCCTGGTGGTGCTGGCCGGCTTCGCCGCGGGCTCGATGCTCGGCTACAAGGGCGGCGTCATCGTCGTGGAGGGCACCACCTTCGCCGACTCGCTGGCGCAGTACGACGACTTCAGCCCCGGAGCCCTCTTCGCCCCTGACCGGCTCGGCGGCTTCTCCTTCACCGTCACCGACTTCGACGTCACCTTCATCGCCAAGGGCAAGGACGCCGGGATGGCGCACGAGTTCTCGGCCGGCCTGGACTACCGGACCGGGATGAGCGGGCCGGAGCGGCACACCCGGATCGCGGTCAACCATCCGCTGAACATCGACGGCACCAAGATCTACCTGATCGGCCACGGCTACGCCCCGCACCTCACCGTCCGCGACGGCACCGGCCAGGTGGTCTCCTCCGGTCCGGTGGTCTTCCTGCCCGAGGACAGCAGCTTCCGCTCCTTCGGTGTGGTCAAGGTGCCCGACACCAGCAGCGACCAGCTCGGCTTCGAGGGCGAGCTCTATCCGACGTACGCCTTCGTGAAGGGCAAGAACGGCGGGCCCTTCTCCGCCTTCCCCGATGCCAAGAACCCCGCGGTCTCGATGCTCGCCTATCGCGGTGACCTCGGCCTGGACTCCGGCACGCCCCAGTCGGTCTACGCGCTGGACAAGAAGGACCTGAAGCCGATCCTCAAGGCCGACGGGAAGCCGCTGCGGGTGGACCTGATGCTCGGCCAGACCGAGACCCTGCCCGACGGCCTGGGCACGATCAGCTTCGACGGGATGAGCCGGTTCGTGAAGCTGCAGGTCAGTCGCAGCCCCGGTGACTACGTCGCCCTCGGCGGCGTCGTGCTCGCGCTGGTCGGCCTGCTCGGCTCACTGTTCATCCGTCCGCGCCGGGTCTGGGTCCGGGTACGCCGGTCCGGCGGACGTACGCTCGTCGAGGTCGCCGGCCTCGACCGCACCTCCGGCGGCGACCTCGCCGCGGAGCTCGACTCCGTGGTGGCGGCCCTGGGCGGGCCGGCCATCGAGACCACCCCCGAGAAGGATCAGACATGACCCACGACCAGTTCGAGGTGCTCAGCAACCAGGCCGTCGCGGTCTGCGCGGCGTTCTACTTCCTGGCCTTCCTCGCGCACCTGGCGGCCTGGGCCTCCGGCCGCGCGCCCCGGGCTGCGGCCGTGCCGGCACAGGCGACCGCCACGGCTGGAGGCACCGATGTCCTCGTGCGCGCCGAGGCGGAGGAGGAGCGCGACGAGCGCCGCGGCCGGTTCGACCGGATCGGCGTCGTGCTCACCGTGGTGGCCGCCGGCATCCATCTGCTCGCGGTCGTCACTCGCGGGCTCGCCGCAGACCCGGTGCGCGTGCCCTGGGGCAACATGTACGAGTTCACCCTCACCGCGACCATCGTGGTGACGATCGTCTACCTGGCGCTCTACCGCCGCTACCGCCTGGACTGGCTGGCGCCCGTCGTCACCGCGTTCGTGCTCGTCGTGCTGATGATCGACGTGCTGATCCTCTACCAGCCGGTCTCGCCGTTGCGCGACGCGCTGCAGTCGCCGTGGCTGATCATCCACGTGATCGCCGCGATCCTCGCCACCGGCGCCTTCACCGTCGGCGGGATGTGCTCGGCGCTCTACCTGCTCAAGGAGCGCTGGCTCGCGCGTCGCGGCGACGAGGCGCCGGCGGGGGAGGGCGACGGCTACCTGTCGCGGCTGCCCGGCCTGGAGTCGCTGGACCGGCTGGCCTACCGGATGCACGCCTTCGCCTTCCCGGTGTGGACCTTCGCCGCGCTCATCGCCGGCCCGATCTGGGCCCAGGCCGCCTGGGGCCGCTACTGGGGCTGGGATCCCAAGGAGATCTGGGCGTTCATCACCTGGGTGGTGTACGCGGCGTACCTGCATGCCCGGGCGACCGCCGGCTGGCGCGGCCGCTCCGCCGCGATCATCGCCCTGGTCGGCCTGGCCACGCTGTGGTTCAACTTCGTCGGGATCAACTTCTTCTTCGGAGCTGGCAGCCAGCACTCCTACGCCGCCGAGCTGATCCTCCGCACCGCCGCTGGCTAGCCGGCGGTCCTTCCGGCGCCTGCGGAGGAGATGGGGCGATATCGGATGTCGGCCTCCCCCGGAGACCGCCGGATCGTTGCACCCATCGGTTGACCTCAGGGGCTGGACGGACTCGCTGCGCGCCCCTATAATCGTACGTATGTTCGATCACCCGGTGTCCGTGAGTCGAGAGCCCGCCGTGGCTCCGGCGCTGGATGCCGACCGGATTGCCTCCTGGGCGCACGAACTGGGCGCGGGATCGGTAGGGACGGACGATGCTGGGCTGGTCGATGCGATGGCGGCCTTGGAACAGCTCAAGTCGGCCGCGAGCGCGGTGCAGGCGCGCCTGGCGGTGGCATTGGCCGAGTCTCAAGCAGTCGCGCATCCCCACCACGACCAGTCGCAGATCGAGGCGTCGGCGGGTGCGCAGGTCGGGCTTGCCCGACGGATGTCTCCGGCCCGTGGTCGGGCGGCCCTGCGCCTGGCCCGAGTGCTCACCACGGATCTGCCCTCGACACTGTCCGCCCTGGCTGCCGGGGAGGTCAGCGAGTGGCAGGCGACCTTGGTGGCTCGCGAGACCGCGGTGTTGACCTCTGCTGACCGTTCCCGGGTCGATGCCCAGTTGGCGGGGCGGCTGGGCCCGATGGGTGACCGTCGGATCGCATCCGAGGCCCGCCGGATCGCCGACCGACTCGACCCCGAAGCAGCACTGCACCGCCTCCAAGGCGCGCAGAACGAACGCCGGGTCAGCATCCGCCCGGTGCGGGACGGGATGGTCCAACTCTCCGCACACCTACCGTTGGTGTCCGGGATCGGTGCGTACGCCGCGCTGCGGGCCCATGCCGTCGCGGC